>NVSI01000035.1 GCA_002401195.1 Alphaproteobacteria bacterium | reverse complement strand
GTAACAGAAACCCCTTGATCACCAAATCTTCCGTTTACTGTTTTCCATGCCACAAATGATCTTGTTGAAGCAGTTGTTGCCGCCTGATACTCATACTTGAGACCACCATTTTTTGCTGCAAACTCAATAAATTGCTCCCTCTCTGTAGAAAAAGGATGGAGGAAAAATTTCATATAATCTTTGCCATTCTGGTGCTTCGGAAGATTCCTCAAAAGGCTCTCCTAAAACAGTATTTACAAATCCTTTCATTAACTCTGGGTTACGTTTTGCTTCTTCAAATAAAACGGCAGCATCTTCCCAAGAAAACCAGCCAACAGGGCTATAAAGTGATGACAAATGGAATCCCACAGTGCCATCAATACTTGTCGATGTTGCCCGCCATTCTCCCTTGGCAAGCATGTGCGTTTTGTCCGAATTATGCATGAGATACCCACATTCTTCGCATGCATATTGCGCTTCATAAGGCGAGCCTTCTGGCCACCGCAACTGCGTAAAACGTAAAGGTTGATAATGATCACATTTGGTACAAGGCACATAAAAATACCGTTGATCACTTTTCTCAAACTCACGTTGCACCCGCGATATTCCTTTAATCGTTGGYGTACTCACCATAAAAATCTTTCGGCGATGCCTAAATGTTGCGGAGCGTCGCTCTGCCAATAAAATCGGGTCTCCTTCATTTCCAACATCGCCGGGATACGCATCAATTTCATCCATAAACAAATATCGTGCAGGCATAGACCGTAGCCCCGCCGCCGAATTTGCCCCCGTCATAATCAAAACACCGCCTTCAAAATCCTTACTCAAAATAGTGTTACCACTATCACGCTCGCGGGCTGGCCTCACTCGTTCGCGTAGCGCAGGCACATCCAGCAATAGCGGATCAATCCGTTGCTTTGAATTCCGTTTTGCCRRMYSAACCGTAGGGGAGACGGCCATCATCGGCCCCGGGGCAATATGAATGATATAGCCAATCCAATTATTGCCAGCCTCTGTGCCGCCGATCTGCGCACCTTTCATAAATACAATGCGCTGCGTAGGGCTACTGGTCGAAAGCTGATCCATGATCTCTTTCAAATACGGCGTACGCGATGTTTTCCACATACCAGGCTCGGCAGATGATTTTCCCGAGAGCAATCGATATTTATCGGCCCATTCAGACACCAAATAATATTCTTCAGGAATGAAGCTTTTAAGATAGGTGTTTTGTACAAATGCTCCATCATATTTTATGAAACCAGATTTAATCGAGTTTAAGTTTTCCCTCCCCAATGTCATTTAGATGCTCCCGCACATATCGTTCCAAGATCGTATGGAGAGCATGCTCATCAATCTCCAACTCCTTTGCCATTAATGGTGCAACACGTGCGGGCCAGTTCACCCAGCTATCACGTACTTGTCGTCCCAATTTAAAGATTTGCGCTTTCACCATCTCCTTGTTGATCAGTTGTCCTTTTCTTTCCTGCAGAGCGAGTTGCGTAAGCTGCGCTTTATAAAGCTCATGCGCTGTTTTGATTTTGATAAAAGACGGATGCCCTTGCGAACTACCATCATCAGTGTCTTTGCCTGACTCTTTTAATGCCTGTTGCACATTCTTGACGGCAAGCTCAGCATCATAATTTGGATCTTTAACAATTGGCCGTTGTTTGGATTTATCGGTATTATCTCTCCACTGTTTATCTGCATTTTTGGCGTTAATTGTGCCGTCTTTATTCGGCGTAATGCGACCAGCCGTAATTGCCTTTCTGACTGCTTTATCTGTTACACCGCGATGCCGTGCATAAGCTCGTATTGAAAGCCCCATGTTTCCTCACTTTTTTTGATTTATTTTGGCTTTACTTCGTCGTTTTTTGAAGCGTTCATGTACCTGTTGATTAAGAACAATCTTTAACAAAAAGGAGCAAGAACCATGACAACACCACAAACAAAAAAACAAACCCCTAAAACCGAAACAAAAGCGGACATGCCTAAAATCACCAAGAAAGCCTTGGTACAAAGCCTGTTAGAAGCAGAAAAAGGCGTAACCATCGAAGGAATTGCCAAACAAACAAATTGGCAAAATCATACCGTGCGCGGGCATTTATCAACGATGAAGAAAAACAACATCGTGATCACCAGCGAACGTATTGATGGAGAGCGACGTTATTTTATTAAAAAGTAGGATTTAATCATCTTTCATATGACCCGCTTGACCATCACAAAACTCGCAACCTGACCAAGTGCTTCCATCTAAATCCCCACCGCCAATTTGGTTTTCAGAGCACCAACCACATTGTCCGATGTCATTCTGCGTAAAGTAAAAGCAATTGGTACAAATATAATAACTATTATCATTTTCAACAACAGAATCTAATTCACAACAAAGAGCACAGTTTGTTTGAACATGACAATGGTAATCATCTGGAGTAACTGGCCCATTCGTTTCAAGTTTTTCTGAAATTTCAGAATGTTCCATTGTTTCATCACAGGTTTCGCAATAAAAGAGAGTATCTCCTTCTTCTATTTTTATAGAGCCAGAGCAATTATCCTTATTACAAGGAACTTTTAAAAACCTATTATTCAGTAAGCATACTCTGCACTTTGATTCAAAAATATGATTTGTTTTTTGAAATTGCTCACTAGCTTCTTTTTTACATCTTTTACAATTTATAAAAATAACACCGCGCTCTTTATCTTGGTTTATTTCAGGTGAAATACGTGAAAAAACTGTGTCCAAATAAATATCATGTTCTTTCATGCTTGCATTAATTAAGTTGATTTTGTCGGCATACTCTCCAAAGATATTTTCCCAACCTTCAAGCAATCTACGAAGGAAAAACCAACAGCTTGATTGCTCAACAGCTATCTCTTCAAGTAGTTCTTCTTTTCTAGCATCTGTATGTGCCTCGTGGAAAAAATGAACCATTTTATTACGATGGTTTGCTAAGCCTTTGAAGCAAAGTGTAACATCAGAAGGTACTTTCTCTCCAGTTACAGATTCAATTCTTGGAATCAGCTCATTAAAGTTTATTGATTTAAAATCACCTTTTTTGAATTTTCCAATATCAGGGTGACCTTTAGTTGCAATAACTAAAGACCAGTGTTCATGCATCAAACGAGCTTTTAAAAGTATTTCTATCGCAGCACAAAAATTTATTACCGAATATTTTGGTTCAGTTTTAAACTGCTGAATGGCTCTACCTAAAAAATCGAAGCCATTATCAATTAAACTTTTTAAAAACTTTTCTTCCATCTTAAAACCTTCACTTTTTCTCCATTATACAAAATTCTTCGCCAGTGTCTGCATGAATTGCTTTCTTTCCTGTAAATTCCTCCCATCTTTTTACAATCACATCGACATATTTCGGATCAAGCTCAATAAGGCGAGAGCGTCTGCCTGTTTTTTCACAAGCAATCATTGTTGAACCAGAACCTCCAAAAGCATCCAGCACTATATCCTTAGTTTTACTGGAATTTTGAATAGCGCGTTCAACAAGCTCAACAGGCTTCATTGTTGGGTGCAGATCATTTTTGATGGGCTTATTCACAAACCACACATCGCTTTGAGAGCGATCACCGCACCAGAAATGTTTATTGCTCTCTTTCCAGCCATATAAAATTGGCTCGTACTGGCGTTGATAATCTGCACGCCCCATCGTAAAATGGTTCTTTGCCCAGATAATGAATGTTGACCATTTGCCACCAGCATTTGAAAAGGCTTCATAAAGCGTATGTAGCTCTGAAGAACTCATACAAATATACATCGCGCCTTTGCAGGTCATCATTAAATTGGTACAAACGTCATACAGGAATGCGCCAAAATCATCGCCAAGATTGTCATTTTTAATGGGGCGATTTGTACCGCGCATTTTATCTTTGGCGGAGTTGGCGTAATTTACATTATAAGGCGGGTCTGTAAAAACCATATCTGCCAGCTCATCACCAAGCAGGTTATTGTAGCTATCAATCTGCGTTGAATCGCCGCACAAAACTTTATGATCACCGCAAATCCAAATATCGCCTAAAACGCTGATCGCTGTTTCAGGTGCTTCTGGCGCGGAATCTTCATCCGTTAATCCAGCGTCGTCATCAAGTAAAAAATCTTCTAATTCAGACATATCAAAGCCTAAAATATCAAGATCAAAATCAAGCTCATCAAGCGCCGTTAATTCTTGACGAAGGAGTGTTTCATCCCATCCTGCATTTTCAGCGATTTTATTATCAGCAATCACCAAGGCACGCCGTTGCGTTTCGCTTAAATGCTTGAGGTGAATAACAGGCACAGTTTTTACGCCCAGCATTTTTGCCGCCAATAAACGGCCATGCCCCGCAATGATAATATTGTCTTTGCCCAATAAAATAGGATTTACAAAGCCAAACTCCGTCATGGAATTGGCAATTTGTGCCACTTGTTGTTCCGAATGCGTACGAGCATTTCCAATATATGGCGTAAGCTCATCTACGTTCATTTGAACTATTTTTAAATTTAGATCATCTGGCATTTTTATATCTCCTTGAGTACGCACCCCATGTTTTGGGTACGCACTAAAATTAAAACCTCAAAAGCGAGGTTTTCTGCTGGGTTAATAAGTATTTTTAGGTGCGGACTGCGGACCCAAATTTTAGAGGTGTGACTAAAGAAACACTGCGCCCAAGCCCGCCGCATAGGGGAAGATCGCTGGAAGTACCTTTTTGCATGTCAGGGAAGGGAAAAGCAAAAGCCACGCCCCATAGTTAAATGAGTGCGTGGCTTATCGGTCAATTCCAGCGATCTTATATAAAAGATTAAGAGATTTTGTTCGTGTTGTCCGCAACAATTATGTTCGCGAACATAATTTATGAATTGAAGATCTCTTCGAACTTGTTTTCAAACACCTGAACCTCATCATCAGTTAAGGCTGAGAACTCTTTATCAAGCGCACGCTTTGAAAGCTTCCCATCATTCTGGTGCAAGAAACGTATCAACAGATCTGCCGTGCGATCAGGCATATCAATATAATTATTCACAAAGGCTTTCATTTCATCATAGCGTTGCAGGTACTTAACCTCATCGGGAAGCGCTTTGGTGATTGTCTCATGCACACATTCATAGAAGAACTCAGCTTGCGTTGTCGCATCAAAGAAGCGATAGAGATCAATCGTTTCATTGAGAACTTCTACATTGCCTTTATCAGTGGCGCGCCATTCAATAAAAGATAAGCGTGGTTTAGAATAAGCCTCCAGCGCTGTTACATAGTCTGTAATACGCTTTAAAATCACGGAGGAAACAGGGAACACCAATTCCTTTGGCGTAAAGCCAGTCTCAATCAATACATGGTGTAATAGATACCTATGCAAACGACCATTCCCATCTTCAAAAGGGTGGATAAAAACAAAACCAAACGCAATGAGTGTTGCTGCTAATACAGGCGGGAAGTCACTATCTTTTAAAAGAGAGACCGTTTCAATTAAGCCTTCCATTAAAGCTTCAAGGTCTTGATGTTTTGCAGAGATATGGCTCGGAATTGGCATGTTGGTAGAACGGTCATGACTACCAATAAAGCCACCTTCATCACGATAACCCATATGAATAAACCGACTATCAACGATCACTTCTTTTTGCAACCGCTCCATCTCCGCTTTAGACAGCAGTGTTTTGCCTGCCTGCCCAATAATCCGTCCCCAGCGCTCCGCACGATTGTGTGGCGGTGTCTCTCCCTCAATAGCGTAAGATGCCTTTGAATCCTCTAGCAAAAGAAAACTTGCCGCACGCATCAACACGTCAGGGTGAATAGCACCAACACTTTCCAGCGCTTCTTTAGGCAAGTCTTGATTGATTAATTCATCTAGCTTTTCTGTGCGTCTGATAAGCGGGCAGAAATTTTTAACGCCCGGAAGATTGTTATTGATACGATGTCTTTTAGATGGGCGGGCTGGCCCAGCGTATTGGATTTTTGGATCAACAAGATCAACGTAGCCACGCTGGCTTATATCAGAAACGTCCAACGTATAATCAGTCAAGTATTCATACAAAAACCATATTCGCCTTGCGTAGCTACCAGCAGGTTCATTTTGGATAATCTTTTCAATTTCAGCTTTAGATATTTGTTTAAACAACTCACTCAAAACAGAAAGATCAATACCTTCATAGCGAAGCGCAAATGTTAAGTGACCATACAAGCTGTTTTCTGGTGCATGTCGTGGTGTAAAAACACGCCAGTTATCTGTTCCATATTTAGTGTGTTTTTTACCGATTGCTGATAGTATGGCAGGTACAGGAACGCTAAGCTCATAATTGCTAATGAGGTAGGCATAGCCCGCTAAACGAGCATCGGTTTCTGGTAAAGCTCTTGTTATCATATGAACAGTATTCCATGAAAAACGTGCGCAGTCCATGAAAAACATGCGCAAATCAACTTTTTTGTGAAAAACATGCGCAGTTTATAGGGGTACTTACTTTATTGCCGAATTTCTAGCCACTCGATGTTTTGGTTGAGTAAGCCCAATGTCCTGCAATTTTCTTCCCAACTCATCATCTTTAGCAAGGAGCAATATATCTTTTTCAAGACCAAGGCAGAATAGAACACTAGCATACGCTCCAAACGTAACGCCGCTATTGCCCTGTTCAACTTTGCGCAAAGTAACACGAGTCATGCCTGCACGCTCTGCCAACATAGTCGTTGTAATCTTTCGGCGCAGGCGTGCCAGCTTAATATTTTCACCCAACGTTTTTAAAATACTTTCCAGCGTTGGTGATAATGAGGCTATTTTTCTTGCCATTTCTACAAATCCTTAATGGTTATTATTATATTCACTATGATAACATTTTGGATATAGTAATACTCATTGGTTCTTTTTTACCTTAGATATTCTAATCCTTTTAGGCAATCTTTCTTCCTCTAAAGCACGTCCTGTTAAATCATGACGACCATCCACTAAGTCCTCCAAACGATCCGTCATGCCCAAAACAAAGAGAATGTAGACATAGAAGCCAATCGCAACGGTAGAGTCTCCTTTTTCAATTTTAGCTAATGTCCGAAGAGAAATGTCAGCCCTCTCTGCCATGAGAGCCGTTGATATTCTACGGCGAAGACGAGCATTTTTAATATCGCTGCCTAACTTACGCATTGCCCTTTGAGCAGGTATTGGCAATATTTTCTTTCTCATTACATCTTCTTTCTTTAATCTGCACGATAATGTTCATTATCTTTGCTAAGAGTTATTATCGTGCCGATAAACCAATAATGCACCCAATTACATCCATTTATATATGGGACTTACACGCAGGTGATTGTAAATCCATTTTCACTCATATCAACGACTAGGTTTTTAAGATTATCATTCGCTGAAATCATGCTTTCTATTTCAGTCATAGCAATGAATTCAGCGCCATCGTCGCCACCAAAGGACGCTCTTTTATTTTCCCACCATGTATCAAAGTCTAGCTTAGTTGGATCGCATTCCTTGGCATAGATAACGAAAAAGCTGTCATCTTTGCCTTTGTTGGCGTTGTGTTTGCCGTCCACGGTGTTAGGAAGTAAATATACGCCCTGATCTCCGACCAGCATAAAACCAAGCTCTGAGGGGATTTGTTTTCTTTCTTCCCAGTCGTATTTGACTGGCGTTGTTTTGGCTGTTTTTAATTCTTCTAGCCCTTTGCGAATTTTAGATATTGGGAAGTGTAATTTCATCATTTTTCTCCTTGTATTGGTTGGTAACATTGAGTTCCATGAACGGATAGAACGCCCATGAAGTCAACTCAATCGTTCGTCTTAATCCAACCGCCGAGCAATCATAGCTAGTGCATGTTTGTACATTTCCCACGCCTTGGTGCGACCAACGCCAAAACGCCCGCAGATGAGCTTCCAGCGCACACGCTCCGCACGTAGCCAGACCAGCTTGCGCTCTTCCACATCCAGCCAGCGAAGCCAAACAAACATCACTTCTTCCATCTCACTAATATCTTCGCTGCTGGGACGAATACGCATGGGTTGTGCTTCCATTTGCAATATTTCCATTTCATCGCGAACGATAGCTGGCCATGAGCTGGTGTAGCCTTTGACTTTTTCTTCTGGCAACCGCCTTAAAGTTCGTGCTGCTTCTCGTAGTCGTTCTTCAACGTATTTTTCAGTTTCCGTGATGGTTCTATTTTCTCTCATGGTTTTTCATCTCCTTGTTGTTGTTAATTTTTGAAATTGTTTGTTGGTTGATAAGATGCTGATCGCTTTTCCCCTTGTTGGGAAAGCGTCAGCATTACTCCGTAGGAGTAAGGAAAATCTTGCCCACTGCCCACTGCATGAAACCGTTGCTGGCTCTAGCGTTTGAGCAGTGGGTAAGTGGGCAAAACCAGTGGGCAGTTGCCCACTAGAATTATTGCTACAATGCTTTTGTTTCTGCTGTTTTTGATCCAATCCAGTGGGCAAACTGATGGTAAGCAGTGGGCAGTGGGCAATAAAATTGGTGGCAGTGGGCAACATCATAATTCCCCCTTGCTGGATGAAATAATCCATTTTTTTGGATCATCAACGGGAAGCACTTGCGCCGTTTGTGGGTGCTTAAAATGGGTTGGAAAAATGCGTGTTCCATCACCCAGCGCCATATCTTCAACACAGATATACCCCTGACGGCTACGTTGTGCTTGGGGCAGTCCATAAACATCTGCGTTCTTGAAGAATTTGATATGCCCTTTGGTGCTTAGAACATTAAGCTTGTCCCGCAGGGAACGAGAGCTACCAAGCCCTGATTTGTTTTTAAAGCTGTCAGAGAATTGTCGCGCCGTATAAACGCGCCCTTGCAAAGCCTCACTGTAAATTGTGCGCAGGAGGATATCCTTTTTACGCAGTTGCTCTGCATCAATTTTTGAACCATGTGAGCGCATAGCAAGGCGTTCGGCATTACTATCAACCTCGCGCCAGCCCGAGGCTTCTCGCAGAATCGTTTTTTGCGGTATCTCTGGGCCATTGCGCAGTTCAAATACAAGATTGCGTGTCGCCAAACCTTCGTCTGGGCGATGCAATATAATGCCCGAGGTATAATAAGAACGCAGACTTCCAGCGCCACTCAGCGCTTGGAACGGATCTTCCTCCACGTATTTTTTCGAAACCTTCTTTGTATGATGCGCAAGGATTAAGCCTGCTTCCGGATTAATCCGATTGCGCAATTCTTCCACCCGTTTAGAGAGAAAGAACATCATCGCATCATTATCATTTTCACCGCCAATCCCACCGCCGTCAAACACATTACGTATGGGATCAATGGCAATAATATCAGGGGGGCGCTCACCAAAACGCGCCTTAACAGACCGCGCAATCTTGTCTATGCCATCCTCGTTTAAGATAAGGCGAACTTGCGGGGTCATGACAAAATTTTGCTGTAAGCGCTCTAAAGTTTCATCGGGCAAGCGCAGACGTTGAATACGCTCTCGCAAATAGTGATACTGAACTTCAGCTTGCAAATAGAACACGCGCAGTGGTCGCTTGCTGGACAAGCCAAGAAAAGTCTCGCCCGCTGCCATGTTGGCGAGTAACGATATAAGAAAATCACTTTTCCCAACTTTAGGTGCGCCGCCAAATACAAGCATCCCACCCGGCGTTAACACACGGGGCGAGATTAAGTCTTCTGGCATAGGGCTATGATCCGCTCGCAAATCTGCGACGCTATAAAGCGGAATCATATCAGGCTTGATGGGTTTGTCTTTTGCCACCACCCGATCCCAATTTTTCAATATCTCATGAATATTTAAGCCTTCCTCAACTGCATCGGCGGCATCCCATTTGGGCGGTTTATCAGGTGGAACTTTTAGAATCTTGACTTGCAAGGCCCCAGCGCGAGCAGAGGCACTTGCTGCCTTACGTGCATAGCTCAATCCTGCTTCATCATGGTCGGGCCAAATCAATACTTGCTTGCCTTTAAGCGGTGACCAGTCTGTTTTATCAATCGGTGCTTTTGCGCCATTCATGGCGGTGGTGGCGTAGATACCCAGTGTAATTAAAGCTTCAGCACATTTTTCACCTTCAACAAGGATGATGATTTTTGATTTTGCTATGTTTGGTTGGTTATAGAGGGGGCGAATATCAGGAGCCTTCATTACGCCCTTAACGGCATCCCACGGGCGGAACTGTTTACGCCTGCCTTTGGGGTCATATCGATACACACTGGCAATCAGCGCCCCGTGTGCATCGGTATAATCCCATTTAGCCGTTGGCTCTCCTAAATTTTGCGCTGGTTTATGAGCGTTATGCTTGCATTGCATAGGCTGGGCCGTGGGAATGCCGCCGCCAATCCAGTTTTGAATATCAGTGATTAACTCTTTGAATTGGCTCTTACGATCGAAGCCTTTTACTTCCGCCCATAGATCAAGAATATCTCCGCCATCGCCTGTGGCAAAATCATGCCATAAACCAGCCTTTGAGCCTTTCATTTCAACAACAAGGCTTTCACCCTTACCACCGCTGGTATCGCCCACAACGAATTTACCCGCGCGAACCAGCCCATTTGGTAATAGAGCGTGCAGCGTTGCTGGTAAGTTCTGCTTTAAGCGTTGTTTGATGTCTTTAGCATCAGGTGGTTTCAACGCAATTACATTTGGCGGAGTATTTTTATTCACGTGTTACACCTCATGCCTTATCACTAGGTTTCTCACGCTCAATATTTTTGAGCTTAATAATCCCATCTACCCATTGCAGGGCGCGACCAACGGCACGAACTTCTTTAATTAGCTCTGCGCGTAACTCTGCCAACTTGCCGTCATCAAGCGCCTTTAACTTTCCCACTGGCGTGTATTGCACCCATTTAAAAACGGCTTCACCAGCATCGATATGGTCTTGTATTGAATCCTTCATTTCCTATTTCCTTATTAGAGTTTGTTGTCCCTAATAAGCAGGTACAGTTTTGCCCCCAGAAACGACGACGACATCTGCAAAAAAAATCAATTATTTTTTAAATCACTCTCTAAGCCCCAGTTTATCTAGATATTCACGCAATCTTTTTGCACGACTGGATAACGTCGTACGCGCTATTCCTGTAGATTTAGAAGCTTCCGTGATGCTTTGATCTTTTAATAACTCGTAGGTGCTACGAAGATCTTCAGGCATATCAGCCAGCACTTTGCTCATGTCCATATTATGATCCGCCATCTGATAGGAATTTGAAGCAAAGCTATCTCCCCAAATGGATTGTTCACTGGATATAGCATCTATCAATTCCATAGAGCTTTCTTCATCCCCAATAATAGTGGAAAGAGATAACTCCTTTTGACCCGTCCAGCGTTTTTGAGTTTCCGCCTCTGCAATGAGATTGACGGCATGATTGTTAATCACAGACTTAATGAAACTGCGAGGATCACCCTTGCTCTCATCAAAAAAACCAGCTTCTGCCGCTTGAACATGACCCTTAAAAAGCATTCCCAGACCTAATAATCCAATAATTGGAGCCATAACCTTCGCCGCCCCTTTTATATTATCTAAATATTGCCAAGGAGACTTCAAAAATTTTTCTGAAGATATTTTAGCAAATTCTTGAGGAAACCGAGTCTTTAATTCCCCCTCCAGAACTAATAATCTTTTATTTAAAGAGTTTCCCTGTAATCGATCCTTAAAATTACCCTCTACATTATTTAAACGCTCTGTATAATATTCAGTAACCTTGACGTCTTTCATGTTTTTTGCCTTGCCCACTTCTAACTCAATCCTGTCTATCTCTTTTAATGTTTCCTTAAAGTTACTCAATTCCACCTCTGTCTTTAGAGCATCAATATCCTTAACTTTATCTAAAAAGTCTGAACTCACCTCTACCTTCTTTCCCATCACCTTGCCAGGAACCGCCGCTATATCTTGATAAAGCCCCGTTTGAGTTTCGTGCCAATTGTTACCAGAGTATTTAAATTTCCTTACCACCTCATCTACAACCTCAGTATTCCCCCCTTTTACACTGCTAAATATAGATTTTATTTCAGTATCAACAACCCCTAAGCCTTCTAAAGCCTTTTTAACCAATTCTTCCCCACCTTCTAATTTAAATAATTTATTAACATTTTTTTTCAAAGATTTCATTGTACTTTCTTCCGACAATCCCATAGCTTCTAAATAAGCAGCCTTTTTTCCAAGGTATTTCATTGAGTTAACAATATCCCGAGGACCTCCAATAACTTTTTGTAAAACTGCCTTTGTCCACGACTCATGTAAAATCCCCTCTATTCTTAATTTTACACCAACTTTAGCATTTTTTCCAAAAGCAGCCACTGGTGGAAATGATGTCACTCCAGCAGACACCCCGTTCCAAACAGCTCCAAGACCACGAGAAGAAGAGTTTTTCCAAGCTTTTCCTCCTGTATAAATCATAAAAGGCAACGACCCTCCAATAACATGAAAAGCCGCCGATTCCATATCCATATCTCCTCCAAAAATATCTTGTCCAGCCTTTATAACTCCCTCTAAAGGTTTATACAACATCCACTTTCCTCCAAGATATAAATAAGCGAAAGGTAATGTCTCTCCAATAACCACAAAG
>NVSI01000034.1 GCA_002401195.1 Alphaproteobacteria bacterium | reverse complement strand
TCCCCAGAACAAGCATGTTATTCGTTTTTAATCCTTTTCTTTTTCTCTATAGCGTTCTATCAAGGAATGGAATAATTAAAAAGTGCTAATAATGAAAATCGGAACACGCGGCAGCAAACTTGCCCTTATACAAACGCAAAAAGTCATTGATGCTTTAAAGGCGAAAAACCCTGAGCTTAAGCTTGAGGTCATTGTCATACAGACCTCTGGGGATTGGAAACCATCCCATGGCGAGACATTGCTTTCGTCCACCAAGGGCGGAAAAGGCCTTTTTGCAAAAGAAATCGAAATGGCCTTAACCGATGGACGCATTGATATCGCCATGCATTCTTTAAAAGATGTCGAAACATTCATGCCAAACGATTTAACCATCCAACATGTCCTTCAACGAGACGATCCTCGCGATGCTTTTATTTGCCCAACGGCAWCATCCGTTGATGAACTTCCAAACGGTGCAATTATTGGAACATCCAGCGTTCGACGCGGGGCTGTGTTGCTCTCTCGTCGTCCTGACCTTAAAATTGTTCCCTTACGTGGGAACGTCGATACACGCCTTCAAAAATTAAAAGAAGGGCAAGTTGATGCAACTCTTTTGGCGGTTGCTGGCCTGAACCGCATGGGATTAACAAACGAAATCGCAAGCTATTTTGAACCAGAGGCCATGTTACCTGCCGTTTGCCAAGGCATTATCGCGATCCAAGCCCGTAAAGACGACGCAAAAACACTCGCTATTCTAGACAGCATCAACCATGAAAAAACATTACTGCAAGCGACGGCAGAGCGCGCTGTTTTGGCCGTTTTGGACGGGTCGTGCCGTACGCCGATCGGATCATATGCACAATGGACTGACGATCATACAATACGCCTGCGCGCCCTTGTTGTCGCTCACGACGGAAGCGACCTTTTCACGCATGAAGAAACGCAAACCATCACCACTGTTGATGACGCGCACGCCCTTGGCCTTCGCGTTGGACAGGCGTTAAAGTCATTAACCCCCGCCCGCCATCTGGAAGTTCATGGTTAAAACAGTCGCCATTACATGCACAAAGCCACGATGTGACGATATTGTCGCGCGATTACAATCCAAAAATATTGATGCCTATGCCATGCCGGCCTTAACGGTTCGCGCCCTCGATACGATCAAACCAAGCGGTGATTATGATACGATGTTGATCACCAGCGCGCATGCCATTCATGAAAAATTACCCCAATTACCCGCAATTGCCGTTGGCACACATACAGCGCGCCTTTTGCAAAAAAGCGGACATACAGTCATTCAAACGGGTGAGAAAGGCGTGGACGACCTTGATCTCTCTCCCTATACATCAATCCTGTATCCATGCGCCACGCAGCCAACCTCCATTCCAGAACATTGCACGCCATGGTCCGTCTATGAAAGCGTTCCCAATCCTGATTTCAAAATCCACGATCAAACGGACATTATTGTATGTTTTTCAATCAAAGGGGCGGCGCAACTTTCCCCATCCATCGTCTCTACTCAAAATATCATCTGTCTGTCGCGGGCTATCGCGGACACGCTATCATGGCTAAACGCCGACAGGCTTGCCGTTTGTGATCAACCTGACTATGATAGTTTAGAACAATTATTAATCGAGGCTTCACAAAAATGACAAATGCAAATGGTTTAAAAAATGTAGAGAAAATTATCAACGATTTTGGCGGCATGCGCCCCATGTCACGCAAAGTCGAAGTCGCCGTTTCAACCATTCAAGGGTGGAAAAAGCGCGATCATATCCCTGCTGATCGTGTTGATGAAATTTTAAACGCCGCGAAAARGCATAATGTGACATTAAACGGGGGCGCGAACCAAAATGCCGTCGTCGCACCATCCGCGCCCGTCACAAAACCAAAAATTCAAAATAAACCTGTGGGAACGCCATCAAAACCCGTAACGACAGCCATTAAAACAGAAGAAAAACAAACGGCTCCCGTCCAATCAAGCGCCGTTGCCCCATCATCCGTAAAGCCAAAAACACAAACCGAAACCGCGCATAACAATGCGATTCACACTGCTGACCTTGCAAAAATCCGCAATGAAGCCGTACGTCGTTCTGTTCTCACGACCCTTGCCGTTATTGGTGTTATTGGCGGCGCCGCATGGTTTCTTTTCGGAAATGAAGTCAAAGAAGTCACGACATTTGTTCAAAATCAAAAACAAGCCGAGGCAACATCAGAAGGGCTTTTCAACCAGTTTTTCAGTTTTGAACACACGGTCACAGATGGCTTGAACTCCCTATCCTCACGCATTACGGACGTCGCGGCCTCCGTTGGTGTTGAGCGTAACGCATCTGGCGAAGTTATTCTCAATAACGACTTATCCGTAAGCGAACGCTTAACAGCCCTTGAATCCCGATTAAGAGCCTCTGGTGAAGAAATCGACCTTGGGCAATTAATGAACAAGTTTGATAGCCTCAATAAAACAGCCCAAGGCACAGGCAACACGAATGCCGCGCTGTCCGACCTGAAAGGCGTGATTACAATTCTACAAGGCCGTATGGGGCAAATGGACGCGGCCCTTACTGAGGCAAAACAAGAAAACGCAGTTCTTGCTGAATCCCTTGAAAACGTTAATGGTCGTGACCTTGGCGCGGCGGCTATGTTGCTTGCCCTCACTCAATTCCGCGATTCAATGAACCGCGAAGAACCATTCGTGGATGATTTGGCGATTTTACAAGAATTGGTCGGAACGGAAGACCCTGAACTCACGGCCGATATTAATCGCCTTGCGCCCTATGCTCAAAATGGCGTTTTGACACCCGAAGGCCTCTCAAAAGAACTCCGCACCATAACAGGTGAAATTGTCATGGCAAAATTACAAGGCGAAGATGTATCCGTTCAAGATAAAATTCTTGGCCGTTTGGGGCAGATTTTATCCGTTGAAAAAGATGGGAAGCCATTAATTGCGACCCGTGAACAAGAATTAATCGCAACGGCTCAAAAACACCTTGATGCAGGCGATGTTCAATCCGCGGTGGCGACGCTTAATCAATTGGATGGAGAGGCCGCAAAGGCCGCTCAGCCCTTTACACAAAAGGCGATGGGAACATTGGCCGCGCAAGGGACAACCGACGCCTTAATGAAGAAATTCATGGAAAAATTACAAGATCCACAAGGCCTTCAAAACATGATCCAAGGCCTGCCAGCGCAAATTCAAGACATGACAAGCGGCACAGTGGTTCAAGATGATGCCAGCGGTATCATTATCCTACAATAAAGGCCTTCAAAACATGCCCGCCAGTCATATAAAAACGGTTATTTGGGATCTTGATAACACGCTCTATAAATTTACGGGCGATCAAATCTGGGCATGGAATAATGCGGCCGCCAATAACGCGATCAAATACATTCCATCCCTCTCTTATGACGAGGCGTTTGCAATGGCTAATAAAGGATGGCTCGAACACCGTCATTCTTCTCATTTTTTTCACGTTGATTATGACCTTTGTCCGCATGAGACGCACATAAATATTATCAAGAGTATGGATGAAAAAATTGTTATTCCATGCGCGGATACCCCCAATCTTTTCACCACATCACCCCATCGCAATGTGATTTTAACATTCGCAACGCGCGATTGGGCTTTGCGCGTTCTTGAACATTCTGGGCTTTTGGAGTTTTTTGATGATCACGATATTTTTGGCGCGGAAAATTACAATTTCGAAGACAAAGCGCACAGTCCACGCGGCATTCAAATGACACTCGATACGATTGGCGGAAACGCAGATGAGGCATTATTTGTCGAAGACACAATGCCCAACCTGATCACCGCGAAAAAGCACACAAACATCAAAACGGCGTACCTCCATCACGGGCGCGACGTCAATGATAATGACCGCAAATATCTTGATATCGTCACAAAGGATACGCCCGAATTATTCAAAGACTGGTTTTAATTAATCACCTTTTGAATCGTGCATTTCTTCATCACTTTGATTAAATGTTTGAACGTTTTTACGTGTCGGCTTTTTAACTTTATGACCCATTTTTAAGTAATCAGTATTCCCGCGATCATCTTTGACTTCGCGCTCATACGGATATGAAGCCTCGCCTTTTTCACTACGCGCCGTGGCCGCCTCGCGTAATTCTTGATCCTGACGATTATCCAAAAACGCAGTCGGGTGGACGTTTACCTCGGTCGACATGAAATACAAAACCGCATCCAAACTGAGCTCGCCGCCTGTTCCATGTTCCAACACATGCATCGCGCACGCCCCATCCATCACAATAATGGATTTATCTGGCTGATTTCTTTTGCGCATATGCTCTTGTGTTAAATTACAAATCGCATGGTTTAAGTCACTGGGGATACGAATTTTATGATGCTTTTCATACCCAAATTTTAACGCCTCTAAAATATTATGCGTTTCATCGACTGTTGGAACGTCCAAATATATTTTTTGGAAACGACGGTCTGCTGCCTCGTCAATTTCAAAGTAAATACGGTATTCTTCACGCGTTGTTGCGCCAATCACGTGCAAATCCCCCACCGTTAAATAGGGCTTCATCACCTCGGACAAACCGGCATAGGCCGACCCATGGCATGATGGCATGATGGTATGAATTTCATCCATAAACAGAATGTATTTCGGATATTTATCCGGCATATGATACCGTTCGGCCACGCCCTTCACAATCGGCATAAACCGTTCTTGAAATTCCGCAGGGCCACTTGTTCCTGCCGCCATGGACGGAAGATCAATTTCCAATAAACGCGCACCTTTTAAATAATCAGGCACTTGGTCGTTGACGATTTTTTGCGCCAAACCAATACAAAGAGCTGTCTTACCAACCCCCGCAGGCGCCAAATACATTACATTTTTGCGCCCTTTTTGTAACAAGATAAGGATTGAGTCCAAAATCTCTTGATCTCGACCCGTGATCGGATCAAAGCGACCTTGGCGGGCAAGGTACGTTAAATCGCGGCAATAGCGGTGAATACCTTCTTCTAATTGTTCGTCGGTGACTTTTAAACGCATGTGTTTAATCCTGCTGTTTGATTTGTGTTTCTTTTACGAGTCTAGCGCATAAATGAGAGAAGATAAATCCGTGTATTCAATTCTGTTGTTCAACGCCTCTTTCAAAAGGGGTTTTGGATAATATGCAACGCCCAATCCTGCGGCCGTTAACATCGGAAAATCATTCGCCCCGTCGCCAATGGCCATCACTTCATGAGGGACAATTTTCATAGACAATGACAATTCATCCAATTTTGTTTTTTTGAAATCTTTACCCAAGATTGGGCGCTTAACCCCCCCTGTCAAAAAACCCTGATCGATTATAAGTTCATTACCGAAATGAGCATCGAATCCTAATTGATCCGCAATCACGGACGTAAATTCAGTAAAGCCCCCCGAAATTAAAACACAATAAATTCCGCGCGCTTTTAAGAATTTTAACAATTTATCCGCGCCCATATTTATTCGTGTTTCCGCGACACATTGCGCGACTATGTCGGTCGATATTCCTGAWAACATCTCAACACGTTCCGTTAAGGCCACCTCAAAATCAATCTCACCACGCATTGCGCGCGCCGTAATTTCAGCAATTTTATCGCCCAAGCCAACTTTGGCGGCCATATCATCCAATGTTTCACCGATGACAATTGTTGAATCCATATCGGCCAAAAACAATTTTTTCTCGCGCTCATTTTCTTTTTGTTGGAACAAATCAACCTGATGCGTCAATCGGATTGAATCCATTCTTTTTTTCGACAGCGGTTCATCCATAAACCAATTCACGGCGCGATCATCCAAAACAACGCGATGGTCGATCGTTATGTCTGGGCATGACGAGTGAATAGGCACATCAAAGTCTTTTTTCGGGTTTGGCGTGACAATTGTAAGAACATGCATAACAATAAGCATAAAGATTCACCAAGGAGCGCGCCATGGAAAAACCAAATACAAAGCCAAATAATCCTAATTTCTCGTCTGGCCCGTGCGCCAAACGTCCCGGTTGGTCATTGAATACGTTGTCTGGCGCGGCTCTTGGTCGCTCTCATCGCTCGGCAATCGGGAAATCAAAACTCAAACAAGTCATAGAATTACACCGTGAATTATTAAACATTCCCCAAGATTACAAAATCGGTATCGTGCCCGCATCCGATACGGGGGCATTTGAAATGGCAATGTGGAGCATGCTCGGTCAGCGCGGTGTTGATGTTTTGTCGTGGGAGAGTTTTGGCGCAGGATGGGCGTCCGATATTAAAACACATCTTCAATGCGACAACGTCAATCATTACGACGCCCCATACGGAGACTTACCCGACCTCTCAACGGTTAATTCAGACAATGATATTGTCTTCACATGGAATGGTACAACATCGGGTGTACGCGTCCCCAACGGCGACTGGATACCCGACACACGTACAGGCCTAACCCTTTGTGACGCGACGTCTGCGGTCTTTGCCTATGACATGCCTTGGGATAAATTAGACGTCACTACATGGTCGTGGCAAAAGGTCTTAGGGAGCGAAGGCGCCCATGGAATGATTGTTTTATCTCCGCGTGCGGTTGAACGATTGGAATCATTCACGCCCGATAACCGTCCCTTACCCAAGATATTTCGCATGACAAAAAAAGGCGCCATCATTGATGGGATTTTTACAGGCGCAACGATTAATACGCCATCCATGTTGGCCGTTGAGGACTGCCTCGATGCGCTCAACTGGGTTAAAAATATAGGCGGTTCAAGTGCCACAATAAAACGCTCACAAAATAATTTTAATGCGGTCAATGAGTGGGTATCCTCAACCGATTGGGTGGATTTCTTGTCCACGGATAAGGCAACATGTTCAACAACATCTATATGCCTGACGCTTAAAACGCCAAAGGAATCAGATGCAAAATCTTTCATCAAATCAATGGTGACATTGCTGGATGATGAAGGGATTGCCTATGATATCAATGCCTATCGTGATGCACCCGCCGGCCTTCGAATTTGGGGTGGGGCGACAATCGAAACATCCGATATTCAGGCCCTATTACCGTGGATCGAATGGGCCTATCACAAAACGATGAATGCTATTTAGGCGACTTTTGAAACACGATTTCCAGGATGGCGTTGAAGTTGCCCTGCGATTTCCAATTCCAACAATGTTGTTTGCAAATAATGGACAGGAACATCGCACAAACGGACAATTTCATCAATGTCGACTGGCGTATGTGATAAGGCCTCAATAATGACGTCATGAAGGGAATCCAGAGATTCCGCGTCCTCATGCTCGAAATTTATATCAGGTTCGGATATGCCTTCAAATGTTGGTTGTTCGGGCTTGATCGATCTGGAATCAATATAAGCCAACTCAGATAAAATATCCTCTGACCGCGTGACCAATTTTGCTCCATTTTGAATAAGGTAATTTGGTCCGTATCCGCGCGGATCGCCTGGAAACCCCGGAACGGCAAAAACGTCGCGGCCTTGTTCACCCGCCAAACGCGCCGTGATCAAAGATCCTGACTTCATCGATGCCTCAACAACAACAGTTCCTTTCGACAGGCCCGATACAATACGATTACGGCGTGGAAAATGATGCGCCGTTGGTTTTGTCCCCACGGGCATTTCGCTCACGATACATCCCGTTTTTATGATTTCATTGTACAGGTTCGTATTTTCTGTCGGATAAATTTCATCAATACCACCCGCCAACACCGCAATCGTGCCTGTTTCCAACGATGCCTCATGCGCCGCCGTGTCGATACCGCGTGCCATTCCCGAGACAATGACATGCCCCGCGCGGCCGAGTTCACTTGCTATTTTCTGCGTGAATTTTCGAGCATTGACCGACGCATTGCGCGTTCCAACAATCGCAACGCATGATTGATTGAGTARGGAAACATCGCCCATAATATTTAAAACAGGGGGGGCGTCCTCGATATTCGATAACATTTCTGGATAGGCGGCATCGCCATAAACGATCATTTCGCCACCAATGGAGGAGAGGAGCCGCAGCTCATTATCCGCATCTTGATCGCTCATTATTTTAAGAGGTTTTTTGCGTCCCCCTTTTGAGGCCATAAGCGGAAGATTTTCCAAAGCGGATATGGCGGAACCAAAACGACCAAGAAGTTTGTAAAATGTAACAGGGCCAATAGATTGGCTTCGTATTAAACGCAAACGTGCTTTGCGTTCTGCGTCCGTCAAAGGAGGATTCACGATTTCGATTGACCGATTTTTGGCTCGGTTCCATTTTTAATACGGTTAATATTATCTTTGTGTTTCAAAATAATTAAAATTGCCAAAATTAACGCCGCGACCGCATATGCACCGCCATAAATCAACGCGGCATATAAGGGGGCCGCCACCGCCGCGACCAACGCCGCCAATGATGACATACGGAAAATCAAGGCCGTCGCCAACCATGTTCCGCACACTAAGATACCAGCCATAGGGGTCAAGGCAATCAAGACGCCAAATGTTGTCGCAACGCCTTTTCCGCCTTTAAATTTCAACCATATCGGGTATAAATGGCCAAGGACACTGCCAAGCCCTGCGCCAAGAGCCGCAAACGGTGAAAGATACGCGAACAAAAGAACCGCCACGGCGCCTTTTCCGCTGTCACATAATAATGTCGCAAACGCCAAACCTTTGCGTCCTGTGCGTAAAACATTTGTGGCACCAATATTCCCCGATCCAATCGATCGAATATCATCGAGCCCTGCCCATTTTGTAAAAACAAGACCAAAGGGGATCGAGCCAAGCCCGTACCCACCAACAAGACCCAAAAGCATGTATGCGAAATCAAATATCATAAGAATTGATTATGACGCTTTTTTCTTTTTGGTAAAGAGCGCAGAAAACAAGGAGTTATTACGTCCGTTTTGATTGCTGGCTGCGATTCTTTTTTGACGTTGCAATTCTTGTTGGCGTTTGGCGTGCATCGCCTTGGCTCTGGCCTCTTCACGGGCGCGCATTTCGGCGATACGGTCATCCGATTGCTGTTGTGAATGTTGACTTGTGAGCAACACTTGTTGCGCCTGTTTTTGCCACTGATCACGTTGCGCCTTTAAGTCATTCACTTGATCTTGTGCCACGTCCAACTGGTCTTGCAATGTTTTGACCGTCAATTCCAGACGATCCACTTCCAACGCATGACGCGCCTTTTGCAATTCTGCTTCGAAACTTGATTCAACGGCCTTTGGCGCCGCTTGTGTCGATAGTTCAGACACGCCATACACGCGTTCCAATTCAGATACATCAATCAATTTACGGTTATTTTCAACATCATATGAAAGCTTACCGCTTTTCATTGCGCGTTGAATGGTTGATTTTGACTTACCTGTGAGTTCTGTTGCGCGCTGTACGCCGACTTTTGCCATGATGCATGCTCCTTTATTGATCCTTAAATGAATAAGTCACATTAATCAGGATAGAGCGTCAARTGCAAGTGAAATGATTCATTATTGAATCATTTTGACCCGTTAATGGCATAATCCAAAATCGCCATACGGGTTGGAACACCATTTTCAACTTGGCTTAAAATCAAGGATTTATAAGGATCATCCGCCACATCATCGGCAATTTCGACGCCGCGATTCATCGGCCCCGGATGCATCACAACCGCGTCATTTTTTGCATGAGCCAAACGATCTTGCGTTAATCCATAGGCATGGAAAAAGTCAATGTCTTGTCCATGTCCGCCCTCGGCCATACGTTCCTTWTGAATACGCAGCATCATAACAACATCCGCGTCTTKCWMGCCCTCATCCATATCCGTAAAGCGCGCGGCATCAGGCATTTCCGTTGGTTTTGGCATTAATAATTCTGGCGCAATTACACGGACAGAGGCGCCAAGGCGCGTTAAAAGATCATAATTTGATCGCGCAACGCGGCTGTGCGCGATATCCCCACAAATCGCGATGGTTAATCCTTTAATGGACCCTTTGGATTGGCGTAATGTAACGGCATCCAGCAAGGCTTGCGTTGGGTGCGCGCGCCAGCTATCCCCTGCGTTAATCACAGGAACGTCAAATTGAGTCATTGCAAATCGCGGCGCATTATATTCACCGCTTCGCAAAACAACGGCATCGGGTTTATAAGCATTCAAAACCGCAAACGTATCCGCGTGCGTTTCACCTTTTTTCAAGGATGACCCGCTTGAACCGAAATTGACCACATCTGCGCCAAGCCGTTTCGCCGCGATTTCAAATGAAATACGTGTGCGGGTGCTGTCCTCCATAAAGGCATTTAAAATAATTTTTCCGTTCAGACTTCGGTCGTTTTCTCCGTCTGCATAAAATTGCGCTTTTGTTAAAATCTGTGCAATATCGGCATCCGACAATGATGCAATATCAGGCATATGAAACGTCATGACCATAACTCCTTATAAATAAAAATGGCTGTGAGTAAGGACCCTGCGATAAACCCAGGTCCAGCAGGAAGAGCCATTCGTGTCATTGACACAGACTGACCCTTGATGATTTTTTTGTGAGCAACAATCAACATGGCATGAAGAACACCGCAAAACGCACCTGCCGACAATGCCATTAATGCGCCCTCACTGCCAAGCCATAATCCGATAGCGGCCATTAATTTCACATCGCCCAACCCCAACGTCTCCATTCCATAAATGCGGTTTGCGACCGCGCGAATGACCCATAATGACCCACCACCNACAAGGGCGCCCAATAGAATAGAAAGCCAATCAGAACCTAGAGCTGATAAAGAAAAATGAAAAGGGATAGAAAGTACAGCAACCGCCGCGACCAGTTCGTTTGGAAGAATCCACAGCTTTAAATCGACCCATCCCGCCCATAACAGGCACAAACACGCCAAAGCGGCACTGAATATCATTAAAAATTCCATGCCTGCAACTCTATTGATAATTACGTCTTGCACAAGTGTTTTGTTACCCATAGGATGTTGTTATGACGACAGAAATTGATGAAAACACACTCCGTTACGACCGTATGGTTGAAAAAGCCTTACGTAGCGTCGCCCGCACAGCCATCGAAGAAGTGATGGAAGATGGCCTTCTTGGCGATCACCATTTCTACATCACGTTCCTGACCGAACATGAAGGTGTGCAAATTCCAGAGTATTTACGCGAACGTTATCCGCATGAAATGACGATTGTTCTTCAATATCAATTTTACGATCTTTCCGTGGATGATGAATTCCTCCGCGTGACGCTCAGCTTTAATAACATCCCTGAAAAATTGGTTGTTCCAATGCCGTCTATTACAATCTTTGCCGACCCTTCGGTGAATTTTGCCCTGCAGTTCCAACCCTTGGACGAAGATAGCGGAGACAACGATACACCACCGCCCGCAACCGATGGCAAACCCGATGACGACACAAAAGCCCCCGCAAAAGAGCAGGAAAAAGGCGAAGTCATCTCCCTCGATCAATTCCGTAAAAAAGATTAATGCGCCCCCCTAAATTTTGGCGCTCTGACATTGACCCCACGCATGAACCTGCGCGCGTTCTTATAAAACGTGGCTCAATAAGCGACCCCAAACGCGGCGATCGCATCGTTCCTTATAAAATATATTATCCTGAACAAAACACGCCAAAGCCATTACCTATGATTATTTGGTCTCATGGATTGGGCGGAACCCAAGATGGAGCAGGCTTTATCGCGCGGTTTTTATCCTCGCATGGGTACATCCACATCAATATAGGCCACGAAGGCACGAACGATTCATTGTGGCGCGGCAAAGACGGCCACCCATGGGACAATATCCGCAACGCCAAAATTCCATGGGAAGACGTTCTTAACCGCTATCTTGATGTCCCATTCATACTGGACAGCCTTGAAAATGGCGATATCGAATGCCCAACATCCATGGATTTATCATGCCTTGGTATGAGCGGCCACAGTTTCGGTGCAATGACCACCCAAATTATGAGCGGACAACGCACAGGCAACCCCGATCTTTTGGATTTAACTGAGGAACGATTTATCGCAGGCATTGCGTACAGCCCCGTTCCAAATTCGAGACTTAAAAACCCCGCAAGCGAGATATACGGCGATATGACGCTCCCTCTTCTTCACCTCACAGGAAGCGAAGATCACAGTCCCTTGGACGGCCCAATCCAACATTTACGCGATGAAATATTCGAATATGCGGGATCAACAAATAACGCAATGCAAATGTCTGTGATCCTTGAGGGGGCCGACCATATGGTCTTTAACGGGTCACGCGGACAGCTTTCTGACTATGACGGGATGGATAATCATAAAGATCAAATCAAAATATTGGCGCTATCTTGGTGGGATTACTTTTTAAAGAGAGACGCAAATTCAGGTCACTGGATACGTCAAAATCTACAAGGTTATTTGGGCACATCCAGTTGTGTGAACATCAAAAACGACACAGGATCAATGATCTGATTCTGCATTCTTGTAATGTCACTATTTCCAAATAAAGACGAAAATAACGCATCATTTTTCAATGATGGCATCGATGGTAATGCGCCGACAAATTCATCCACTGGTGATGAATAAAAATTCGAAAATCGTCTGCGCCTATTCGAAATTGGTATAGCATTGTAGGTGTTGATTAATTCTTCCGGTCATAGCCAAAAAGAG
>NVSI01000033.1 GCA_002401195.1 Alphaproteobacteria bacterium | reverse complement strand
GATGAATTATCCCGTCGTTATTTAAATCATGTCCCTATTCCGTATAAGGAAGTCGCGGGCACAGGAAAATCCCAAGTGACATTTGATTTGGTGCCTCTTGATACCGCATTGGATTACGCCGCCGAAGACGCGGATGTGACCTTGCGTTTGTGGCAGATTTTAAAACCGATGTTGGAGGCAGAACGATTAACATCTGTTTATGAACGGCTTGATCGGCCGTTGATCCCTGTGATTGGCCGTATGGAAATGGCAGGTGTAGAGGTTGATCGAAATGTTTTAAGGGATATGAGTCATCAATTTGCTACGGATTTAATGCGTCTTGAGGAAGAAATCCACGCGGAGGCAGAATCGCCATTTAATATTGCATCTCCAAAACAGGTTGGACAGGTTTTGTTCGATCAAATGGGTTTACAGGGCGGTAAAAAGACAAAGACAGGCGATTGGTCGACAAATGTTTCAATTCTGGAAAAGCTGGCGGATGCTAATCCGTTCGTTCGAAAAATTTTGGATCATCGTGGATTGTCGAAATTAAAATCGACGTATACGGACGCGTTGCAAAATCAAATTGAGACACGTACGGGGCGCGTACACACATCATTTTCATTGGCAGGAACAAGTACGGGGCGGCTTGCGTCATCCGACCCGAATTTACAAAATATTCCGATCCGTACGGAAAATGGTCGTAAAATTCGGACGGCCTTCATCGCACCAAAAGGAAAAACATTATTGTCGGTGGATTATTCCCAAGTGGAATTGCGCCTTGTGGCCGAAATGGCAGACATCCCACGCTTGAAACAGGCCTTCAAAGATGGGCATGATATTCATGCGATTACGGCATCCGAAGTGTTTGGCATTCCTCTTGATCAAATGGATGGGGAAACACGCCGCCGCGCCAAGGCGATTAATTTCGGAATCATTTACGGGATTAGCGGATTTGGTCTGGCAAAACAGCTGGATATCGACGTCGGAGAAGCCAGCCGTTATATAAAGCTTTATTTCCAACGATTCCCAGAGCTGAGCCAATTTATGGAAGATATTAAATTAGAGGCGCAGGAAAATGGATATGTCGAAACTCTTTATGGTCGCCGGTGTCACATTCGCGGAATTAATGATAAAAACCATGCCGTGAAATCAGGGGCTCAGCGCGCGGCGATTAATGCGCCAGTACAAGGGACGGCCGCGGACATCATGAAAAAGGCAATGATCGAAATCGATACCGCAATTCAATCAGGGGAGATCGATGCCAAAATGCTTCTTCAGGTGCATGATGAATTAATTTTCGAAGTGGACACGGACAAGGCCGACACGGTGAACGATCAAGTTCGAAGCATCATGGAACATGTTATTGATTTGGATGTTCCTTTAATTGCCGAGGGCGGTATTGGTTCAAATTGGGGCGAGGCGCATTGATAAAAAAATTCCATATTCGAAAAGCACGCGAAGAAGATATCGCTTCTGTATTGGCGACATTACATAATTTAAACAAACATCAAGGGGATAGTAAAAAACCTCATGTTGTTTTTTATCAAAGTTATTTTTTTGAATTTGATGTGTGGATTGCGGAAATCAATAGTGAAATCATAGGCTTTATAGCGGCAAGTGACATCTATCTTTTTAATCGCGGTTTAAAGGATTGTAATATTCAAAGTCTTTTTGTGAGCGAAAATCATCGAAAAAAAGGTGTTGCGCGTGCTTTGTTAGATCAATTGATCTCTTCTAAACGTGAAACTGGAACAGATATATTTTCACTATGTGTTTCAAAAGGCAATGTATCCGCTCGAAAATTATATGAATCTTTAAATTTTGATAAAATGAATAATGATAAGCATTTAAAGTATCGACTTTGTTGCGCTGCGGCGCATTAAAAAACGCGCCATAAAAGACGCGTTTTAAAAAATAATATAATTTTAAGTGAACCTTAGTGATCGTTAGCGTGTGCGTTCAATTCTTTTTCACCGCATCCTTTGGCGGTGTATTCTTCTAATTCATGCTCGATATCTGGATGTGATTTTTTCAAATCATCAATGATATGATGGTCGTCCGTGGCATCACCATGCAAAACATGATAGGCCTCAAGAGCCTTTTCAGCGCCAATTTCATGATCAATATGCGCTGCATGTGCATCACAGTCATAATCATCAGAGGCCTGAGCCGTCATGGGAGCGGCCATGAATAATGCGCCCGCAGATAATGTTGTCAGAAGAAGAAATTTTGAAGTTTTTAACATGGTCCATAATCCTTATTTGTTGATTGAACATCTAATATACATGAAATTTTGTGAAGAAAACATGAACGCCAACACATGTGTATGCACAGGTTTAAACCTGATTTAAGATTTTTGTATAAAACCGTCCTGGTGTGTACGTTCCATCGACATAGGCATATGTGGGGTGGGTGGCGTAATGATCGTAATCTTCAGATTCATACAATTTGATCGCGGCCTCTTGGCTTYCACGAACGTCTAAATTCACAACTGTTTTTCCCAGTGTTTTCACGTGTTTCTCTGCGCGTTGGAGCAACATCCGCGCCAAGCCGTATTGCCGCGCCCACGGCGTCACGAAATGGGTCGTTAAGCGCACGCAATGCTCCTGAGCCTCGTTATTCGGGGATGATTGCATGATTTGGCATGTTCCACATATAACACCGTCCAGTCGCGCTAAAAACAGGTCGCGGGCGGGCATAATGATCACGCCTTGCCAATACCGCTCCAAAATTTCTCGGGCAGGCAGTTTTGTCCACCCAAAGCCACCGCCACTTTCGATCGCGGCGTCCGTTGCATCGCACAAATCGTTTAAATCAGACAGGCTGAGTTCTTCGCGAATATGTTCGATCGTGATTTCGGATTGTGTTTGTTTTTGAGAGTGTGTCATGGCTTGGGCTTTCATATCTATGTTCTCACTATATAGAACACCATAAAAAAGTAAAAATATGGCAAAATTTAGATAAACTTGTATGTAATTTGGGTTTAGTCGAAATAATCCAGCTGGCCGTTATACTCTTTGGCAAGGCGTTGGAATTTAATGTTGGGAATCGGCGCGGAATAGCGGAATCCTTGAACATAATCGCATCCCTCATCGATCAAAATCTGTTCCTCAGCCTTGGATTCGACCCCTTCTGCGACCACTTTTAAATTCATTGTTTTGCACAAGGCGATGATCGTTCGCGTCAAAACAAGATTATCATGCTGTTCATCTAAATGACGGACGAATGAACGGTCAATTTTCAATTTATCCATGGGGAAGCGTTGAAGATATGAAAGAGACGAATATCCCGTTCCAAAATCATCAATGGCAATGGCCACACCAAGGGCTTGAATGCCTTTGAGCATTTTAATGGAATGGTCGGTGTCTTCCATAAAGACGGATTCTGTAACTTCGACTTCTAATTGGTGGGGTTTGATGCCTGTTTCAATGATCGTGCGTTCAATTTTTTCGACGATATCTTTTTGTAAAAATTGATGTCCAGACACGTTAACCGCGACAGTTAAGTCGCCAAGCCCGGCGTCTGACCATGATTTTGCCGCCTTGCAAGATTCGCGCATAATCCAATCCCCAAGGGGCAGGATAAGGCCCGATTGTTCCGCGACGGGAATAAAATCAACGGGGGATACGAAATGACCGCCTGTGCCATTTTCACCTGTGCGCCACCATCGAATTAACGCTTCGGCGCCTTTTAATGTTCCTGTTTTAAGGTCAAGTTGAGGCTGATAATACAGCTCTAGTTCTTCCAAATCCATGGCCACGCGAAGATCACGTAAAATTTGGAAGCGTTTTTGAATGTCTTCGACATAGGTTCCGTCATAACGTTTTACGCGATCACGACCGTCGGATTTCGCCTTGTTGAGGGCAATGTCAGCACATCTCAGAACTTCTTCGGGAAGGTCGGCATCATCAGGTGAAATCGCAACACCGATGGAGCATCGAACTTGAAAAGCTTCGTCCATTACATTGATGGCTTCGGATCGGAAGGCATTTATAATTTCTTCGGCGCGTTCTTCGCCTTCGTCTAACCCTTGGTTAAGGGGGAGCATCACCGCAAATTCATCTTCTCCAGATCGCGCAAGCAATGCCTGATTAGGCAACGTTTCCGCCAAACGGTCGGCAAAGGCCTTTAAGACTTCATCCCCGACGGAATGGCCCATTGTATCGTTAATATCCTTAAAATGGTCAATATCCATTGTGAAAACGGCGTATCGATCAAGAAAGTTTTCATCCGCGGCCGCCAATGTTTCTTTTAATGTTTTAATAAAAAATGTGCGGTTTGGAAGGCCCGTTAGCGTGTCGTAAAAAGCCAATCTGTTGACTTCACTTTCGGCCATCGCTTTGATCCGTTTGATGCTTTCGGCATTGTTGCTCATCAAAATATCGGCGGCCTGAATGGCGCGACCAATCTCGGTTTTGGTGTGCAGGCTTTTATCCGGAATCGGCGGGTTTTCTGGATTTTTCGCGGCGCGGAGAAGACGGTAATAGAGCGCCAAAATAGGATCTAAAAACCATCGTGATAATGCAATCATTAAAACGAGTGTGACGAAAGTCGATAACAAAAGAACAATAATAATTTCGATCTTAATCGCATTCATCAATTCGGCATGAATACGCGATGCATCGATTTGAGTGACGATATAAAATGACACACCTAGATCAGTGGGTGTATAGGTGACTTCGTAGACATTCTTCTCTCGATTGTAATAAGCGGGGCTGTCGAGGGCGTCACTGAGGGATAATTCAAGAGTCAGGGGCTGGCCGTTACTTCCGACGTCTTGTTTGTTGAGGTTGTAATATTTCAATCCCGAAATGGGTGTTGTTAAAACAAGGCGTAGGCCTTTTCGTTGGTCAATGGGAGAGGCTTTTTGTGATTGGATTTTGTCGGATAAAGCGGGGATCACGCTGTAAAGGCCGAGTTCACGAAGATCGTAAAGGCGGTCTTTTTCAAATTGGGACAAGGACATGGCGGAAAACACAGCGTTCACGCCCAAAATCACAACAAAAAGGGCAATCGCAACCCGCCAGACAAGCCGACTGTTCCACATGTTTTCGAATGAAGACCTGTTTTGTACCATCAGACACAGTGTGGATGATTTGTATTAAAAAAGAAATAAGAGGTATGTAGAATATTTTTAGTATTCTTCGTATTCTGTTTTATGTGTAGGTTTTTTAAAAAGAGCGGCGACTTGATCAAGCCGTTCAAAGCTTTTGATCTCTAAATCTGATGTTCCTGCGTTTTTATTTTTTGATTTGATTGGTTTTGGTATAAAGGCCGCCTTAAAGCCTAATTTTGCGGCCTCTTTCAATCGTAAATCAGGCTGGGGAACATGACGAATTTCACCGGCTAAGCCAATTTCACCCATAATGACCGTGTCCTTTGGAACAGGGTCACCGCTTGCCGCGCTGATGAGGGCAATCGCAACGGCCAAATCGGCGGCGGGTTCTGTGATGCGAAGGCCGCCTGCCACGTTCAGATACACATCTTGTCCGCTCATTAAAATACCGCATCGTGCCTCCAAAACGGCCAATATCATCGCAAGGCGGTTGGTATCCCACCCCACAACGGCACGTTTGGGCGTCGAATATGCGCTGGGCGCGACCAAGGCCTGAATTTCAACCAAGACAGGACGTGATCCTTCAAGACCAGCCAAAACAGCGGATCCTGGARCGCTCTCTGACCGTTCGGATAAAAACAAGGCGGATGGGTTTTCGACTTCGATCAACCCTTGCTGTGCCATTTCAAACACGCCAATTTCATCTGTGGGACCAAAACGGTTTTTAACAGCGCGCAAAATTCTGAATTGATGCCCACGATCACCTTCGAAATACAAAACAGTATCAACCATATGTTCCAAAACACGTGGGCCCGCAATCGCGCCTTCTTTGGTCACATGCCCGACAATCAAAAGGGTCACGCCCAACTTTTTGGCCGYGCGGATTAATTCTTGGGTGGACGTTCGTACTTGTGTCACTGTTCCCGGCGCGCTGTCGACTGTATCCACATACATGGTTTGGATGGAATCAATCACGATCACGTCATAGGTGCGTCTATTATGGCCATCAGTCATGGATTTAATGATGTCGCGGACATTGGTCGCAGAGGCAAGGTCAACTGGTGCGTCGGCCAATTCCATACGTTTCGCACGAAGACGCACTTGATCAACGGATTCTTCGCCCGAGATATATGCGCATCGTATGTTTTTATTGGCAAGGATACATGTGAGCTGAAGAAGAAGCGTGGATTTCCCAATCCCAGGGTCACCGCCAATAAGGACAGCCGATCCAGGCACAAGGCCGCCGCCCGTCACGCGATCAAATTCACTCATCCCTGAAACCGAACGCGGTAATTCAGGGCTTTCCGATTTTAAATCTTCGAATTGGATCACGGATCCTTTGTTTTTTGAGGCACCCAAACCTTTGGGGACGATCTCGGCGCGTTCTTCGACGATGGAATTCCATGCGTTACAAGATTCGCATTTCCCCTGCCATCGCGGAGCGACGCTTCCGCATTGTGAACATATAAATTGTGCTTTTGCTGATTTAGCCATAGGAACAGATTATATATTCCTCTTGCATTTGCAAGGCAGGTTTCATAACAATAATGCCATGGATTTTGCATTAGTATTAGACATCGTTGTCGGTGTTATTTTGGTTATTTCATGTGTGGTTGCGTTTTTACGCGGATTTGTACGTGAAATTTTGACAATTCTTGGCCTTGGTGGCGCGGGGGTTACGGCGTTAACTGCGGGCCCGATGTTGGCACCGGGACTAGAGAGCTGGCTCACGGATGGAAAACCCGAAGATGAAGTCGGAAAAATGTGGGGCTTTGTGCCTTATGATATTGCCGCGGCTGTCTTTGCCTATGCTGGCTTGTTTGTCATCACGTTGATATTAATGTCACTGATTTCTCATTGGATTGCAAAATCTGTTCACGCCATTGGCCTTGGCCCTGTTGATCGTTCCCTTGGTGTTGTTTTTGGCCTTATTCGAGGGCTTGTTTTAATTGGTCTTTTATATATGCCTTTTCATCTTTTGATGGAGGATAAAGACAAAGAAGATTGGTTTGATACTTCTTCGACGCATTCTTATGTTGAAAGTACGACTGAATTTTTAAGCGTCCTTATGCCTGAATCTCTTCAAAAAGATGAAGACGAGGATGAGGAAGAGCTAGACCCATTGAAAAATTTAACCGGTGAAGAAGACACCGCAAAGGATAAAGAAAACGACACATCATTGCCAGATACGGGAACGGATGAGGGCGCCGCTAATGACAAACAGTCGGAGGATGGCTATCAAGATTTACAACGTCGCGCGATTGATGAATTGATTAAAAACCAAGATAAAATCATGGATATTATCGATGCGCAGGGTGGCAAATAATGACGCATAAAAAACCTGTTGCTCTTGTCACTGGTGCATCACGTGGAATTGGGCGCGCGACCTGTATTGAATTAGTGAATGCGGGATATCACGTGTTGGCCTTGGCGCGAACGGTCGGCGCATTAGAAGAATTAGCGGATGAAGTCGGCGATGAGAATATCACCCTTATTCCACAAGATTTAACAAATGGTCAGGCCTTGGAAGGTTTGGGGCCAATGGTTTTTGATAAATTCGGTCGTTTGGATGTATTCATTGCCAATGCAGGGGATATAACATCCCTGACCCCAACGGCGCAAAGCGACCCAAGTGTATGGCAACGTATTTTTGCAGTGAATGTCATGGCGAATATTCACCTGATCCGCACTCTTGATCCTCTTCTTCGGAACGCAGAAAAAGGCAAAGCGATTTTCGTGTCGTCCAATGTGGCGAATGATCCTCGCGCTTATTGGGGGGCGTATGCCGCGTCCAAGGCGGCGCTGGAATCTGCGGTAAAATGTTACGCAAGCGAAGTTGAAAATACATCGATGAGCGTTGAAATTTTTAATCCTGGGCGCGCCGCCACAAAAACACGCGGCGTGGTGTATCCAGGCGAAGATCAATCAACATTGGATACGGCGGAAGATGTTGCAAAACGTTTGATGGATTTAGTTTAGAGTAAATTTTTGCTTAGCGGATTGTGCGATAAAATCATCTGAGTCAGGAAAATTATCGGCTGTAACCACGACGGACAGGCCTGTCACAGTACCTATAATATTGGTCGCGTTAAATTCTTTCAAAAGAGATTTTACCTCTTGAACGCGACGATTGTTGCATCGCGTTGGAGTAAGGCGGAGTGTTATTTTTGAGAGCGTGTCTGTGTTGTTTTCATTATTCATGGCCTATATATAGCATAATTTTAAGAATATGACAATATTTATTTAGCTCAATTTCAAGCCATTATTTGATATTTCTTTTCGAAACGCGTCTGAATTTGGAAAATCATCGGCTGTGATTACGACGGATAGGCCTTCAAAAGCACATTTAATATTGGTCGCGTTAAAGTCCTGTAAAATAGATCGAGCCTTTTGAATAGGGGCATAGATCCCGCGCCTTGGAAGAAGAGGGATGGTTATTCTAAAAATTGCGCTATTATCATTGTGATCCTGCATCCTTTATTTATAGAGCCTGTTTTTTCAATATGACAGGAATATTTTCCGTGACTTTGTATAGGGATGTCGCCTATATAGTCCCATGATTAGTGAAATTGAAAAATCCTTTACATCGAAATGCGAATTTTTTGCGGCTGCGGACACGCTGGATTGGTTGCCACCGGCGACATTGCCAGAGGTCGCGTTTGCAGGGCGATCCAATGTTGGAAARTCGACACTGATTAATGCGCTGACGGGGCGAAAAAAATTGGCGCGGACGTCGAACACCCCTGGTCGGACACAGCAATTGAATTTTTTCAATATTGGCGATGTTTTCCATCTTGTTGACATGCCGGGATACGGGTACGCGAAGGTCTCAAAATCCAAGATTAAAAACTGGATTAAGGTTTTGGAACGCTATCTTAAAGGGCGCGTCTCATTGCGCCTTGCGTTGGTTTTGGTGGATTCACGCCACGGATTAAAGGACGCAGATATCGAAATGATGGAACTTTTAAATTCTGCGGCGGTTCCCTATCGCGTGATTTTAACAAAATGTGACAAGGCCAACCAAAAGGATGTCGCCAAAACGATTGAAAAAATCGAAGACAAATTAAAGAAAAATCCAGCGGCTTTTCCCCATCCTCACCTGACATCATCGGATAAAAAAATCGGGATCGAAGAACTCCGTGAAATTATCCTCGGCTCAGTTGGTTAAACGATGCCCTATATTTTCGCGTATGGCAGTAACATGAATAGCGTTCAGATTGCCGCGCGATGCCCGTCTTCGCTGAAAATTCAAAATTATACTTTGCACAATTATAAATTTTCATTGCCTCGATTAAATGCATCCTATGGCGGCGGCGTTGCAGGGATTATCCCCCAAGAGGGCGCGCATGTTGAGGGCGTGGTCTATAAAATATCAGACAAAGATTTAAAAATATTGGATGGTTTTGAAGGCGTGGATCAAGGGGAATACACTCGCCAGCGCGTTGCACAAATAACGGTCGATGGCCAAACGATAAAGATCGACGCCCATATCGCGTCCGTTCAACACGGATATCCGTTCCCCGCTACGGCATCATATGCCGATAAAATCCTAAGCGGTGCAAAAGAAAATGAATTATCCAAAGATTATATAGAAACGGTTTTAGTGCCGTTATTAACCGACACGGTTTAATTTTTTATTTCCACGCGTTCAAAGTTCCGTCATTTTCAAGCACATATAAAACGCCGCCTGCAATGGCTGGGCTCAGTTCTATATCGCGTCCTGCATCCCATGTACGGATTAATGATCCATCTGCGGGGTTAAAATCACGCACTTCACCCGTTGAGGCAAAGGCCATCAAACGGTTTCCAGCCAGAATTGGGCCGTTCCATGTAATGGCACCTTCGCGGTCTTCAACATCTTCGTAACGTGGCAAAGCCGATTGCCACAACACTTTTCCGTTGGTGCGGTTAAGGGAAATCAATGTGCTTTGTAAGCTCATGATATACAGGCGATTGCCAGACACCCACGGCGTGGATGTTGATCCAATCGCGGCATTCCATCGGGCAAGTCCTGATCGCATATCAATGGCGGCCATACGGTTTGAATGTGATGTGGCGTAAACTGTGCCTGCATCCACAATGGGAAGGGCGCGAATATCGGACATTTGCATCCGTCCTGCAGCGCGGGCAACAGGGGCAAGGTTTTCGCTCCATAATTCTTGGCCGTTTTCGATACGCAAGGCGTATACTTCGCCCGAGCTATAGGCCGTGATAACGGAATTTTTATCAATCGCAGGGGTCGAGGCGCCCAATGTCTGTGTATCGGTGCTTAGGCCGCTATGGCTCCACAAAATATTCCCTTTTGCACTATCGAGAGCGAGGGTTTTATTGTCCATTGTAATGACAAAAATGCGCCCCGGTACGGCAGAAGGTGCGCCGCGAATAGGGCTTTTTGTGGTCGTTCGCCATAAAACAGAACCGTTTTCAGGGTTCAAGGCAACGACTTCGTTAAACCCATTCGTTACAAAAACGCGATTACCAGAAAAGGCAACGCCGCCACTGATAACACTTTCATCTTCGCCGGATTTCAAAATATTTTGGCTCCAAATCACTTTTCCGTTTTGGGCGTTTGTCGCCTGAACATTCGACCGTGTATCAAGGGTGAAAACTTTTCCGTCTGCAACGACGGGCGCGGCGGTCATTGGGCTTGTTTTTGTTGCGCCATATCCAATAGACGCCGACCATAATTTGCGTGGTTTATCACTGTTAAAGGCGACATGCTTCATTGTGTGGTTGGGGTATCCGCCAACCTGAGGCCAGAATTTATTCTCCCATGGCGCATCCAAACTGATGCCGTTATCGACGCCGCCAGCCAAAGCCTCGGGCAGGGTGATTAATGTTTGTTCTTCACTGCCGTCGAGGCCGAATTGTGTATTGGGGTCGGATCGCAGTGTTTTTTCAAAATCGTATAAAGAGAGGCGCATCCCTTCTAATTTTTTCTCGGCTGGATCTTCGAAAAGGCTACACGCTGTTAAAAGAGAAAGCGTTGATAATGTTAGAATAATTTTTTTCATGAGGGGTTATTCTCCAGTCACTGTTTCAGTCTCAAGCGTATAAAGATGGATTAATTTTTTAATTAAGCCAGACAAAGCCGTATTTTTGTCCGTTATTTCATGAAATTGCGCGGCCTTTAAAATCTCTAACGCCTTTTCTTTATTGCCGTTTTCACCGTAAAGGGTTGCGGCCTCGACCAAAATGGCGGGGGCATATGGATTGTTTTTCTCACCCGCAAGTTCGATCATTTCATCTGCGATTTTAATTTTTTCTTCGAGGGCTTCCTCGATATCACTTTGCACGCGGAGCTTTGTCCACGAGGCAATCGCCTCATATTGATCGGGCAATCCCGCATCTTCGGCATCACTCATCATATTGGAAATGATTTTTTGCGTATTTGTATCGGCATTAGTGATTAAATCTGCGGCGGTGATGATATTCATCAATCCTTTATGAGATCCTGAAATACCATTTTCTTTGGCGATATCAAGGCCAACGGTGCCTTTATCTTGGGATTCGATCAAGGTTGTTGTTTGGTCTGTATTGACATCCGCGCGCCAATTTTTCCAACCCACGCCCATCATGGTTCCAAAGACAAGCATAAGGGCGACGCCAATAATTGTGCTGCCCCATTCTTTCCACAAATTATCGAGGCGCTCTTGCTGAAGGGCATCGCTTGCTTCTTTCAACAGCAATTCTGCTTCGGTGTCTTCTTGGGGGGATGAGGGTTTGTCGGCCATCGTGTTGTATTCTCCATTTATTTGATGAAACAGAGTTTAAAGGTTAGGGTCGCCGCGTCAATATGAATTGAGAGGGGGATAAAATTGATCCCGATGAATATTTCACTTGATTATCCATATTACTTTGTGGTTTTATGTGCGCATGCAGGGAATACAAGCACTTAAACAATCTTTTAATGAATCGTCACTGATTGCGGCGAATTTAAATGAAAAACCGTACATTAAAATCAGGCATAAGCAGCAAATTTTGGCGGCTTATGGTTTAGGATCCCAAAATAATAATTGGGTGGATTATACGGCTTCATTTGAAGATAACTACTTTAGCCTCGAAACTTTCCGTAAGAATGGTTCGTCGCATCGTATGATTGTGGCCTTTAAACATTCGCATGAAGATAATGATGGTTTTAAATTTTCGGTTTATACATTTGGTCGGGAACGATATTTTCAAACGAATAACTTACGGAATGCATTGGGTAATTTTAAATCCGCGCCGCCGCAATTAAGGCTTGTTCCTTAAAGGGCTGAACTGTTCACAATCAGGTCATTTTGCGCGATCAAGTCATTGACGCTTAACCCATCTAACGCATTTCCAAAGATTTGAGCCGCGTACGTAAAGTTGCCATCACCGTTCGCACTGATCATCATGCTTGTTGCGCCGCCTTGATCGATGAAGTTCACGAAATCATTAATATCATCAACGCCGTCTGTGTATCCGGTCAGGACATCTGTGACATTAATTGTGTCGCCTTCGATCAAATTAAAATCTGCAAATCGGTCGTAGGTTCCTGCAATATCAGATAGGGCAAATATATCCGCGTCCGCGCCGCCATAAAGCGTGTCGCGTTCGCCGTTGCCGACCATGATGTCTTCGCCGGCCTCGCCGTATAAACGGTCAATGCCCTCTCCGCCGCGCACATAGTCATTT
>NVSI01000032.1 GCA_002401195.1 Alphaproteobacteria bacterium | reverse complement strand
AGTTTTTAAGCGCACCAAGATAGTTTCCGAGTTGAAGACGGTTTGTTGGCTGCATGCCTGAAAAAATACGTTTGGTCATGGGTTAAGCATCTTTCTTTGTCATTATTTTTTTGAAATCAGATATATTCATAACCTTCAACGCCATGACTGACAAGCCATAGAGTATCGCGCCAAGGCCAACAAGAGCGACAAGATATAATATACGGTCCGTCCCTGCCGTTTCAAAAACATCACCAGCATAGACCATGAAACCATACAATCCCGCCGCCATAATGACGCAGGACGTAATAATTTTTCCAAAATTACGAACAAGGCGCGCATCAAAATCAAGACGCCCTTGGCGACGCATCACACTATAAAGAAGCGCGATTTGGACCCATCCAACAATCCCAGTGCCCAGCGCGATCCCCGCGACACCGATATATTGACTAAGCGTTAAGGCCGCGGCGATGTTCAAAAACGCGCAAATAATCGCGACTTTAACAGGTGTTTTTGTGTCTTGGCGGGCAAAACATGCGACCTGAAACACTCGCCCCGCAATATACGCGGGCAATCCAACCGCATAACACGTCAAAACAAACGCCGTCGTCGTTGCATCATAATCCGTGAACGCACCATAATGAAAAAGAGATCGAATGATCGGCTCACTTGCGACCATCAACGCGGTGGTGGCCGGAAGAGATAAAATAAGAACCGCCTCTAACGCCCTGTTAAATAAGTTTTTTGCTTCATCATGCTTATCCGCAGAAATTGCACGTGATAATAAAGGGAGCAAGGCCGTTCCAACCGCAATGCCCACAACACCAAGGGGCAATTGTTGCAATCGATCCGCATAATACAAATACGATATCGATCCGCTCTCTAAGAAAGACGCGATAATCATATCCGCGAATAAATTGAGGTGATAAACCCCCGCACCGATCAGGCCAGGCACCATCAATATCCCTAAACGTTTTACCTTTAGGTCAAGTTTAGGGACAGACGGAAGAAGCGTTAAGCCATAACGGCGCGCGCATAAAAACATCCATCCAAACTGCAAAAAACCTGCGGCTAAAATCCCCCATGCCAACGCATGAGCGGGCGTATCCCATACCATGTCATTGAGCAATAAAGCCCCGATGAGAGCAACATTAAAAAGAACAGGAACAAACGCATATGCGGCAAAACGTTCAAGAGTATTCAACACACCGCCAATTAATGATGATAAAGAAATAAGGAGTAAATAAGGAAAGGTCACACGCGCCAGATCAACTGCGCTTTCATATCGCTCACCGCCAACCTCAAAACCCGGGGCAATCCCCATGATGATAAACGGCATGGTCGCAAGGGCGATCACGGTAAAAACGGAAAGGATCACAAACATCCACCCCATCATATTGCGCGCCATGGCTACGGCTTTATCTTGACCTTCTTTTTCAATCGCCTCTGAAAATAACGGCACGAATGACACGGTAAACGCCCCCTCGGCCGATATGCGGCGGAATAAATTCGGGAGCTTTAACGCAACGAAAAAGGCATCCGCCAAAGGCCCCGCCCCCATCACAATCGCGGTGAGCATATCACGCACAAAACCAAGGATACGCGATAAAAACGTCATCCCTGCAACAGTTGCCATGGCCTTAAAGAGTTTCATATGCTGTTTATACCGCAAAGACACCACGGCGCGAAGGGTTTTTGTTTTTAATCGATCCCGTATCTCTGGTATTGAAGAGATAGCCGATCTTGTGAAACTTTATCTTCAACCGTCTCGGCTACGTTTTTGGCGTCTAACACAATAGCATTCACGGCACCTTCAAATCCTTCGATTACATCTATCGATGCCAAATTTTGAATTCCGTGAGCTCCTTTATAAGAAAGATGGACCACATTTTTATTAAATGTTACCGCAGACGCGAAGGTTTTGTCTTTTAGTTGCGCAACATTTATTTTCAATAAGTAAAAAAACAACTGTGACAGTACAGATACCATCGCGGGCACATAAAAATATAAAAACTGGTGTTTTTCGTTATTTATCCATGATAAAAAAACATATGAAACAAAACCCTGAATCAACATCTTTTGGTACGGAAAATGTAACGCCCGAGGAAAAAACAAACAAAGTCCTTGGCGTTTTTGACTCTGTTGCCGCGCGCTATGACATTATGAATGATGTTATGTCGGGGGGCGTTCACCGCCTGTGGAAAGATTCTCTAATCCGCCAAATCATGCCTAAATCGGGGGATACTATTTTAGATGTCGCTGGCGGAACAGGCGATATCGCCTTTCGTCATTATAATGCGACCAATGGCGGCGCGTTAATCACAGTCAGCGACATTAACGAATCGATGCTTGATGTTGGAAAAGACCGCGCCTATGACCGTGGCATAACATCCAATATGTCTTGGGTGCCGGCCAACGCCGAAAAATTACCGTTCAAGGATAACAGCTTTGATATTTACACCATCGCATTTGGCCTTCGGAACGTGACCCATATTGACGATGCGTTACAAGAGGCCGCGCGTGTTTTAAAACCTGGCGGGAGATTCTTTTGTCTGGAATTTAGTCATGTTGATAACCCACTGGTTCAAAAAATTTATGATGTGTATTCAGATAAATTAATCCCCGCCTTTGGAGAAATCGTTGCAAAGGACCGCGATAGTTATCAATATCTTGTTGAATCAATACGCCAATTTCCAAGACGCGAAGCCCTTAAGAAACGCCTGTTACAAGCCAGTTTTTCAAAGGCGAAGTTCAGAACTATGACATTTGGCGTTGTGGCCATTCATGAAGCAAGAGTTTAGAATATCAACATATGGCATTATATTTGCATAAAAACTATTATTGTGTTGCATTTTAAGTGCAACATCTGGTAAAACATATACATTCACAGAATCAAAGAAGGAGAAAACGAATGAAAAAACAACTACTTTTAACAACGGCCTTAATCGCAACAATTGCAATGCCTGCTATGGCTGGTGATGCTGGTTGGCTCGATACAATGAAGGGTTCTGTTCAAACATGGTTTGGCGGACAAGCTGAAACAACTCCAGAAGTCGAAGCGTATTTAGACGAAGTCACAATCGCGGTTCCACCAATGACTGGCGCCGAAGCCGCAGCAATCATGCCTGCCGCCGGTGATTATATCGAAGATGTGAACACAATGATCGAAAGCGCGCCTGCTGCTGTCGCTCCGGGTTCATCTCTTAATGATGAAACATCATTCAATACGGACTTTACTGGAACTGATGGTTCTATCGCTGCCTTGGGCATCGATGACACAATGGACGCATCAGATTTTGCAAACATTATGCCTGCCTCTGGTGACGCAGAAGAAGTTGTCGCCGAATCCGCAACATTAACTGCGGAAGCGACTGAAATGGCGACTGAGGCAACTGAGATGGCGACCGAAGCTGAAACAGTATTAAACGAAGCGATGGAAGTCGCAACAGAAGCCCAAGAAGCCTCACAAGATCCTGTTGCCGCTGCCATGGAAAAAATTGAAGAGATCGCAACTGAAAAAGCAAACGAAGAAGCCGCACAGCAGCTTGAAAACGTTGCCCCTGCCGCTGGTGATGTTATGGACACTGCCAAAGGTATGATGCAATAATCAACCGTTAAAGACATTTATTAAAACCCCGTCCTTGCAAAAGGCGGGGTTTTGTTTTTAAGTACAGACATGAACATGCACGATAAACGTATTTTATTGATAGTGAGCGGCGGAATCGCGGCCTATAAATCATTGGAACTTATTCGCTTGATTAAAAAATCAGGCGGGAACGTACGATGCATCCTGACCAAAGGGGGCGCAGAATTTGTAACACCCCTATCCATTTCGGCTCTCTCGGGCGAGAAATGCTATACCGATCTTTTTGACTTGGACGATGAATCTGAAATGGGACATATCCGCCTCAGCCGCGAAGCCGATCTTGTTGTCATCTGCCCCGCAAGTGCCGACATCATTGGGAAAATCGCAAATGGCCTGTGTAATGATTTGGCGACGACGGCCTGTATGGCGACCGATAAACCATTGATGATTGCCCCTGCCATGAACCCACATATGTGGGGTAACCCCGCTCTTCAGGCGAATATCGAAACCTTAAAATCACGCGACATCACGATTATTGAACCGGGCACAGGCGACATGGCCTGCGGTGAAACGGGACAAGGGCGATTGGCATATCCCGACGTCATTTTAAAGCATATCTCTGATTTTTTTTTGTCCAATAGCCCCCTGATCGGGAAAACGGCCATCGTGACCAGCGGCCCAACATTCGAACCGATCGACCCTGTTCGTTTTATCGGAAACCGATCCAGCGGAAAGCAAGGGCACGCCATTGCTTGCGCTCTTCGTGATGCGGGCGCATCTGTCACATATATTACGGGGCCAACCGCCCTGCCCGCGCCCTCTAATGTCACCACAATTCACATTGAAACCGCGGTCGAAATGATGGCCGCGGTTGAAACATCTCTGCCCGCTGATATCGCGATTTGCGCGGCGGCCGTTGCCGATTATGGTGTCGAACAAACGCCACATAAACAAAAAAAATCAGATGGAAAAATGGGACTTGATATTACATTTACTGAAAATCCAGATATTTTATCGACCCTATCAAACCATAAAAATCGCCCTGACATCGTGATTGGTTTTGCCGCTGAGACTGAAAATTTAATTGAAAATGCGACACTGAAATTGGCCCGTAAAAATTGCGACGTTATCATCGCGAACGACGTAAGTAATGATCAAATTTTTGGATCGGACACAACATCCGTTCACTGGATTACGAAGTCCGAAACGGAATCATTTAACGCTATTTCAAAAAAATCGCTGGCCGAAACGATCGTTAAAAAATTAAAAAATATCTAATACAGTTTTTTATCTTCGCTCCGTTTATACACGTAAATCCCAAGAACAGATAACGCCACAGCCCAAATGGATGAAAGCGATTCAACCGCCTTTAAAATGACGCTCGCCTGCGCGATTTCAAACACCATAATATAGGCAATCGCACTCATCTGAAGCGTCCATGTGAATGCCATTAAATACCCAAATGTTGGCCTCATCCGCCGTACATATGCATCTTGTGATGCGATTTCCGCGCGTAAAGATTCATTAATTTGTTTCAAAGCATCGGAATCAATTTCGGATAATCGTTCGATATGACGGTTCGCCTCACTTGCTTGCTCAACGGATATACTTCCCGTTGCGATCGCATTTTCCACTTTCGAAAGTGATTCTGAGGCGCTTTTTGCAATCGGGTTATCGATCGATTTCAAGGCCTTTGAGACCGCCGCAATCAATAACGGCAACCCCAGTTTAGAGAGGATGGTTTCTAGCATATCATTGTCCTTTCATTGCAAATAAAAAACCGCCCAAAAAGGCGGCCTGTGATAATTAGCTTCTACAATCTCTATCTCATCGATCTTTTACACGCGCGATAAGATTCATTCGTTTTCACGAATCTTTTTCATTTCAAAAATTCCGTAAGAGAGCAATCCAGAAACAGTTATATAAATCATATCAAAAACACCCTCTGTATAATCAAATTGATAACCCAAAGAAAATTTTAAAAATAAATACAGAATTTCAATAAAATACACTGCTAAAAATAAAGATACTAATTTAACAGGTGAATCTATGTACCTCTTTTTAAAAAGAAGTGCATAGAAAAAAAAATAAATAACACAAGGCAATAAATGCACAATAAGAAAACTATCCTCATATGCCGTTTCTTCATTGAATAAAATTTTTATCACAACCAAAGAAAGCTGTAGTAAAAACCACGGCAAGCAATAAATAATCAGAACACTGCCCCAAAAAAAATTATCCATTATGGTTTTTGCATACGCGATAAGCTTCATTGGATTTCTTGACCCTTTCTTGTGTTGCTCTTAATTCTGGAACATACAACTTGGAAATAGCAACTGACAAATTTCCTATATCAGAAACAACTTTTTGATAACTCTCTTCAACGGTTCCGAGTGTACCATCACCACTCAAAACATCAACAAGCTCTTCCACACCATAACCAAGTGTACCACCAATAGTACCGCCAGCAACTGTCCCTGCGGCAGTTGCTAATGGACCTATCAAAGATCCCATTCTCCCACCACGATAACCGCCTTTTAAAATACCTTTAAAAACAGCCTTATTCCTTTGGTCTGTTTCTTTTTCAATCTCTGTCTTCAAAGCATCGCGTTTTTGTTTCAACGCCTGTAATTCTTTATTCGCATTACGTAAGATCGCATCTTTCACACGCATATCACGACGCGCATTATCCAGTGCCGCTTTTAATGCCGAACAATCACGCACGGGCTTCTTCTCAGGCACAGGTGGTTTTGGTTTACGCTTAACATCTGGATTTTCTTGCGGTTTTGGTGGTGTTTTCATGTTATCCATCACCTGATTGGTCCGCGTTTCCGTCTCTCCTTTCGGGCGCATCACGCCATCAACTTTTAACCCTGCTGTCTTTTGAAATTTTTCAATCCCATCAAATAATTCATTATCGGTAAAACTTTCTATGCCTTTGTCTTTCGGATACAAACCGAAATCACGTAAAACTGACTTTGTATTTTTCACATCCTCTTCATTAACGGTGGATGATTTTGAAATTGCACTTTTTAATTCAAACATTTTATTGTCCTTTTAAATCGTAAAATTTATGTCCGCCTACAATTGTGACTGGTTCAATATCACGCGACCAAATCGGGTTCACATGAAATGTATGATAATGCGTTGCGCCTTTTGTCATGTCGCGCCCAAGGCCACCATAGATCGCACGTCGAGCAACCCGCACACATGTTTGAAAATGAATATCGGATGAATCGAGAGCAATAATGCGCGCGCGGTTTGGATCGGAATGATTCCAACATGAAAATTGATAGGGGCGTTGACACACGGTTGTGACATCATGTCCCCACCAAAATTTCCCGCCATTATTTTTTGCATATTTTACACGGTTTAAAATCACGTGGGCGACCGCCTCCATCCCCTTTACCCCTTCGGATCGTGCCTCACCCCACAAGGTTCGCGCCATCACATCGACATGCATTTCACCCAAGAAATTTTCTGCATCCTTAAGGTTTTTTTTAGATATTATCGGGGTTAATGTTTTTTGAGTTCCCATTAATTTATTTCCTTTTCTGTTCGACGATCCAGTTTTGATTCAATGCGTAAAAGATGTGAAACCAAACGTCTCTCAACCTCGCGCAGATCCGATACAGATGCATAATATTTTGCGACCTCTAATTTATAAGCCGCGAGTGAATCGCGCAGTTGAGAATGGCGCGTATGGATAAGATGTTGCAACGCATCGATCGCCGCGTCGTGATCGCGTTTTATTTTCAATGTGAGTGTAAAAATCGCGGCCGTTATCGGAATATAAACCGCCGACAACCACCACACCATATGTGTAGGTAGAGTAAGTTCCATTATTCAAATATCCTTTAATTTTTAATGTGAAAAATTGAGCTTCCGCCTTGCCAATTTTGACGTGAACCACGCGCACCGCCGCCTGTTCCAATACGGATCGGTTCTTGGGACAATGCGCCCGCCGTTGCGTCCAAACCATCATCCTTTGCATTGCTTGATGTCGGCCTCCACTCCCGCATTTCGGTCAAGAACGGCGTTTGCTTTACCGATGCATGAACCGACAGGGCCTGCGCCGCCAAAACCGCGTCAAACCCCTCTAAAATGCGTTGCGTTTTTGCTATACGCGATGACCGTTCAACCACCGCACAATGATATCCAACGCTCCGCATTTCACGTTTTAAAATCGCAGGTAAAAATTTTCCAATACCGTTAATTTCAACGCTTACGGATGGCACATAAAATTGACGACAAAGCGCCACAATTTTTTTGCATTGCTGTGTCGCTTCGTCATCAGGATCATTTGCATTTGTTCGAATATATGCAAGGTGATGCAAATAATATTGCCCGTTTTCATCCGTAAAAACGATTGCCAAAACCGATGCATCTCCGCTTGCAGATCCAAAGGATGGATCCCACCACGCCGAACAGGACACAAGGCGTTTTTCGTTCAATTTTAAAATAGGTTTTTGTTGTGCCTCGGAATATTCCAACGCGCCATCATAAAACTTCAATTGCGATGGGTTAAGACGCCCTTCGGAAATATTCGTTGGACGAAGCATCATTTGCGAGGCAAATCTGTTGGGCCCGACTTGGCGCTCTAACGCCGTAATTTCAGCCCGAGAAAAACGCGCAGGCCACGCACTTTCACCCGACCCCATTAAAATAGGGACGCGTAAATCTTTAAAACCATCAAGGAAAGCTTCTGATTGATCTGATGATTGCGCATCTTCATCGACGGCGTAAATCGTGTCATATGTGTGCGGCGTCCCGACATAAAGTTGCGCGCCGCCAGCCGATAAAATAAAGGTCGACTCAGACAATCGTTCGCGTAATTCATTTCTTTTTTCCATCGTCGTAGAGGTGTTTGGAACCTCTACATCATCATAAATAACAACGTCCGCGCGCGAGCCTGTAATGTTCGATGTCACACCGCGTGCGATCATACTTGGGTCACGTAATTCTTGTGTTCGGTTAACGGTAAAACGGTCGCTGGCCCATTGGTCTAATTTGGCTGGTTTTAAATGCGACGACAACGGGTGACGTTCCAAAATCCGTTTCACATTCCTGACCATTTTCTTTGCCAAAATAGAATCCGCAGCCATCACCATGATCCGTAAATTTGGATTATTATACAAAAGCCACGCGGCAAAAATCCCAACCAATGTTGACTTTCCGCACGACCGAAATGCCATAAGTAACARGCGTGTATCCTGCGCTTTCCACGAGGTTTCTAACCACCGCAATATCCGCAAATGGATGGGGGGCGTTGTCTGATTTTGAGTTTGATTCCACACAACCGCGAACAGTTTCAAAGATATGTTTGAGTTCATTCTTCATGGCCACCTTTCGTTCCGTCCAATTCGTTTTGTGCATTGTTCAATAATTTTTTAATGCGGTTTTTTTGTTGGTTATTTTGATCATCCAAATCAATCCACCGCGCAAGTTTGAGAAGCAATTCAATATGCGCAATCGCCGCCTTACACGCATTATGATGGTCACCAAACATTTTTGGTGTTTCGGAATTATCTTGGCGCATAAAATCGCGATAAGATTGGATGGCCGTTTCAATAGCATCAGGTAAAGCCTGTGCCATTTGAGTGCGCGAGAGCGCCTCAATTGTTTGTTTAGAGGTCATAAATTTTCCTGTCTCTCAATAATGTCATTGCCTGAATCTCAATAGAGATTCTAGGGCAATCCAGACATGTTCATTTTAAATTCGGGGAATGACGACAACGTTAAAATCGTGAAATAATGTGCCACGCCGCGCCATTCGATACGACTGTGATCGCATTATAATGCGATGATAATGTTTGCGTATAATTGTCCGGACCATTGCCGCCTTGTTCAGAAACTGAAACTGGGTTTGTGGATGGATCCGTTTTCTTAATCGTGATTGTTCGACCGATCGATTCCACTGCGTTCGCAGGTGGAAGACGGCATGTCACCGCGCCACCATACGAGCTCACCAAATACACATCCACGGACATATCAATATCGACCGTTCCCGTTGTTTCATAAAATTTCGTGTTCCCCGCCATACGATTTGACGAGGTCACAAACCATTCTGCACCGTTTGAAATCACCTCGATATAATCATAGGGACCACCGAGAATAATTTGACTTTTGCGGTCAACGCCCAAACCATTTGGATCCGCAACAACGACAGCATTACCCGTTTGATCAATTTTTTTAATCAAATATTTTGCCGCAGGCAAAGTCGAGGCAAGCGGTAAATTGATCGTGATTTCTCCGTTATATGCCGACACTAAATGCACGGACCTTGCCGTTGTTAAGTCGAATGTTGCACTTCCTGCATCCTCGACAAAAACTGTATCCTGACGAAGCTGCGTGATTGTTAAATCATTCACCTGCATCACATTAAATTTATTCGGGGTTGGATATCCTGCGTTTATCGCCTGATATTTTCCACCCGATTGATCATCAATCGCCGCTCCATTACTCATCGCTAATAAATTTTGAACAAGCGTTTTTTGAGATCCGTTTTCAAGTTTTAAATTCGGGACACCGTTCGTGGATTCAGTGTATAAATTATCAATCACGGTTTCGTTTGCGTATGCCCCGACCGTAAAACACGATTGAGCCGCCCCATCAACGTTAACCTCGCAATTAATGAATCGATTGTAAAAAGACCCGTGTTCAACATGGATACCATGCCCCGTTATCGTCGATCCATTTGAATACACGCGGCAGGCATTAAAAATATTTGCATTGGGAGTATCCCCTGCTCCGCTTCGCTTTAAAACAATACCGTTTTCGGATGGAGAAAGCACAAGGCAATTGTCAAAAATATTCCAATAGCATGGTTTTTGTGTGTCGGTTCCACCATCCAGGATAATGCCGTTATTTGCATTTTGTACAATCAAATTTCGCGCACGATTTTGAACGCATGGCGCGTCATTACCCGATAAAAATAAACCGACATCGCCGCCATCAATGACAAAATCGGATAGCATTGCATACCCACTTCGGACATCCAATACGGTGAATAAATTTGTGTCGGCCTTGATGATCGCACTCTGCCCCGCGCCAATAATTTTTTGCCCAAAGCCAACGGAAATCGTATCGACCACACGGTAAGTTCCGCTTGGGATAACAACAAAATCATGCGCGGCCAAGGCCTGACGAATGGCGTCCGTATCATCCGCAACACCGTCACCAATTGCGCCAAAATCTTTCACAGAAATCGCATCTGATATTTTATCCGTGACCTGACGTGTCATGGCACCCACACCGTTTGCGGTAAAGCTAGAGGGCGCTTGTGTTAATCCATAATCAACTGCAATTGGGTTTCCTTGTTCGTCAAATCCCAACGCTTTTCCCGCACGGATTTCTTTTTCTGGCAGGGATGTTTGGGATGGGTTTTCAGAATTTGGATACCCAATCATCGAGGCCTGATCGCGTGATAATTGTTGGATCGAAGCCGTCAAATAATCCAATTCATTATTCAAAGAATGTGCCGAAAAATCTCCGCCTTCTAAAAAATCAGTATAGCGTTCGTAGGGCACTTGGCGAAGGATTGTCACCACATCGCCGCTCGTAGGAGGCGCGTCAAATAGGACATTTCCGCCCGATGTTTCGCCCTCTCCAAACACGTCGAATCCSCTWYTKMSAYWWASRYCWKTYTWYWAWWYAASANRYGTNWTCCKANNMARAAAWSKKMAWTSKAAAATCAAAACTTGTTTGTGTTCCATTGGCCGTGTAACGCACAACAGGCGTCACATCCGGCATTTTAATATGCATGTCGGTCATAATTTTTCCTTTAAAATTTAAATGGTGTTGGGTTTTAAAATTGAGTTTCCTATGCTATCATTACCCCATGATCGGACCACATGAAGGCACAGAATTACCCTTAATGCTTGAAGGCAAAAAACCTCTCGCTGCCTTTTCTGATATCATCCCTGAAAATGGAAAAGTAGCAGAAGAAATCATCCCAGAAAAATTATTCAAGCCACATGTTGTTGCAGAAAAAATCAACCGCCACGAACATCAATTTCAAACATCGATGGGGATCATGAAAATTGTGTGTTTTACAATTCCTGACGAAAATTGGCGCGCAAAATCGTATTGTTTTTTCCGTGAAAAAATTCACAAAAAAGAAATCGAATATACGGACACAATGGATGTTATTTTTGGTAACCTTCTTGGGTATTCAAAGGTAGACATTCAGGGTTTCGTCAAACAAGAATAGCTAATAACTATCCGCGATGCGTTCTAGTTTTTGGCGTTCTGAAAGTTGTGTTTTTTTCGGATCTTTAAGATTTTATAAATCATTCGAATTGATAGAAAGGTTAATATAGCTGGTAAATATAGTTTAATACTTCTTGCCATCGTTAAAATAAAAATCAATCAACTGTCCTTTAAAATCTTCATTAGCCTGCTGTTTTACACCATCATCGATAAGATCATCCACACCGAAAATAAAATGACGTGTCAGATAATAGGATATAATATCAATACAGGTTGAAAAATTTTTGTCTTTTTCCGCCTTCTGCATCTCATAAAAAGCATTTTTAAAAGTTTCATTAACTTCTTCGTGACACTTGATTAATGCGCCGTCCACCGCAATATTTATGCTTTTTTCCAAATGTGGATTCTCTCCTTTTTCTAAAAATATATTTGTTTGATCATAAAGGCATTCATACACTTTTTGATATGTTTCATGTTCTGCATTTTTTCCACAACTGACTAAAAACAAAGACACAATAGATAGAAAAAATATACTCTTAAATAACTTGATCATCTAATATTTCCTGCGTTCGTTTGTTAAGGTCATAAAGAAAAAGTGGGCCACCCCTCATCCCTTTTCTCAAAAAATCAATAAACTTCTTTTGCATCTTAAGTCTTTCTTTCAGTCTTTCAAGAGCTTCTTCTTTTTCATCGCCTGAAACACCTGGTTTTCTAATTGGAAGAGGAGGCTTTTTCTTTAATGCAGCTTTTGGTTTCCTTTTTGGAAGCGGCAGTTTTTTTATTGCAAATAAAGCATCATTGATTTTATTTTTCGTTTCTCCAACAGGTCGAATAATTCCATCAACATTCAAATTATTTGCGAATTGAAAATCACGTATTCCATCGAACATTTCATTATCGGTAAAGCCATGAATGTCTTTCTCGGTTGGATAGAATCCAAAATCACGCAATGTTGATTTTGTGTTTTTAACATCGTCCTTATCCACGCGGGAAAATTTTGAAATTGTGCTTTTTAA
>NVSI01000031.1 GCA_002401195.1 Alphaproteobacteria bacterium | reverse complement strand
GAGCCGCGCTGGGTAATTTCAATGGGGTCATGTGCCAATGGCGGCGGGTATTATCATTATTCTTATTCCGTTGTTCGCGGGTGCGATCGTATYRTGCCTGTYGATATTTATGTACCTGGATGCCCACCAACGGCCGAGGCTTTGGTGTATGGAATCATGCAACTGCAAAAGAAAATTGGGCGCGAAGACACAAGGATGATGCGATGAGCAAGACATTAAAATCCCTTGGCGCGCATATTAAAAAGCAGCTGAAAAAGTCTGTTGTAAATTTTGAAATTCAATCGGATGAGGCCGTTTTGACGGTTAATCGCGAAGACGTGTACCATGTTCTTCATATTCTTCGGGATGATCCTGAATGTTTGTTTAAACAACTGTTGGATGTCACGGCAACGGATTGGATGGGGCGTATGCCAGATCGATTTGATGTTGTGTATCATATGCTGTCCTTGCGTCACAATACGCGTATTCGTGTGATTGCGATGACGGATGAGGCGACGCCAGTGCCAAGCGCGACAGGGTTGTTTCACGCGGCCATTTGGGCGGAGCGCGAAGTGTTCGATATGTATGGTGTGTCATTTGAAGGAAATCCGGACCAGCGTCGTATTTTGACGGATTACGGATTTGAAGGTCATCYGCTTCGTAAGGATTTCCCGTTAACGGGCTTTACGGAGGTTCGCTATGACGAAGAAAAGAAAGAGGTCGTTCACGAGCCTGTGACATTGCAACAAGATTATCGCCGTTTTGATTTTGAAAGCCCATGGGAAGGCCTTGAAACGGTTCACCTTGCGGGTGATGAAAAGGCGGCGAAACAAAAATYTGGAACGATTGATTACCGCGCCAAAGCCAAAGACATGATGAAAGAGATTGGGAAGTGATTACATTCAGTTTTAAAACATACCGTCATTACACGTTTTTCGAAGAAAATACGTGTAATCCAGTGATGACTGATGGATTCTGGATTGCACGGTCAAGCCGTGCAATGACGTTAGGAGGTAAGAGATAATGACAACCAATTACCAACCAACTTCTCTTCAACCTGATGAAACCGTCGTAACGGACGAGGAGCATATTAAGCCGTATACACTGAATTTTGGGCCACAGCATCCTGCGGCTCACGGTGTTTTGCGTTTGATTTTGGAAATGTCGGGTGAAATTGTTGAGCGTGCAGACCCGCATATTGGTCTTCTTCACCGCGGAACGGAAAARYTRATCGAGMAYAAAACMTATAYGCAAGCCWTSCCGTATTTTGACCGCCTTGATTATGTCGCACCGATGAATCAAGAGCATGCGTTTGCCCTTGGAATTGAAAAACTTCTTGGTATTACGCCCCCACCACGTGCGCAATATATCCGCGTTTTATTTTGTGAACTTGGCCGTATATTGAACCATATTTTGAACATTACGACGTATGCGTTGGATGTTGGTGCGATCACACCCGCCCTTTGGGGATTCGAAGAGCGTGAAAAGGGGATGGAATTTTACGAACGTGTGTCTGGCGCGCGCCTTCATGCGAATTATTTCCGTCCCGGCGGCGTGCGTTACGACATGCCAAAAGGCCTGGCCGAAGACATGTGGACGTGGACAGAAACATTCCCTAAGATTTTGAATGACCTTGAAACTCTTTTGACGGATAACCGAATCTTTAAACAAAGAACGGTCGGCATTGGAGTTGTCAGCGAACAAGACGCCATTAATTGGGGGTTTAGTGGCCCGATGTTGCGCGCCTCTGGCGTTGCGTGGGATTTACGCAAAAGCCAACCTTATGAAGTGTACGACAAGATGGACTTTGACATTCCWRTYGGWRMWACRGGYGATTGTTACGMSCGTTATKTSGTKCGKRTGGARGAAATGAAACAATCCCTTCGTATTATGCGTCAGGCCTTGAACGAAATGCCGGGCGGACCTGTTTTGGTTGATGATTACAAGGTCGCACCGCCGCCGCGCGCGGCCATGAAGGAATCGATGGAGGCCATGATCCATCACTTTRAACTCTATACCGAAGGATTCCGTGTTCCGAACGGAGAAACATACACGGCCGTTGAGGCACCCAAAGGTGAATTTGGCGTGTATTTGATCGCGGATGGGTCGAGTAAACCGTATAAGTGCCATATTCGCGCACCCGGGTTTTACCATTTGGCCGCGCTAGACTTTATGAGTAAGGGACACATGTTGGCCGATACTGTTGCGATTATCGGATCGATGGATGTTGTGTTCGGTGAGATTGATAGGTAGAATTTTGACATGAAACCAATTATTGCCCCAGACAGTGAACAGCCAAAATCATTCTCTTTTTTGAAGAAGAATGAAAAACTGATCAAAGAAATTATTTCACGCTATCCTAAAGGGCGCCAAAAAAGCGCGATTATGCCTCTTCTTGATTTGACGCAACGTCAAATGGCCGAGACAGTGAAAAAAGGCGGCGGATGGATTCCACGCGCGGCCATGGATGAAATTGCACGTATTGTTGATGTCGCCCCGATGAAGATTTATGAGGTGGCAACATTTTATTCCATGTATAATTTACGCCCCGTTGGGAAATATAACATTCAATGTTGTACAACAACGCCATGCTGGCTCAGCGGATCTTCGGATATTGTAAAAACGGCTGAAAAAGAGCTTGGCATTAAAATGGGACAAACAACAAAGGATCAAAAATTCACACTGACGGATGTTGAATGTATGGGCGCGTGCGCCAATGCCCCAATGGTTCAGGTGAATGACGATTATTACGAAGATTTAACCCCTGAAACAATGCAAAATTTATTGAGCGCATTGTCCAAAGGAAATCCGCCGAAAAAAGGCCCTCAAAACGGTCGAATTGCGGCGATGCCTCTTGGCGGCCCGACATCTTTGGAAAAAGAAGCCAAAAAAGCGAAGGTGGTATAGTTTATGCGCGATACTCTCTTCACAACCGTTTTGTTTATATTACTTGTCATGTGCTTGATCGCGATGGGAAGTGAGTATCATGACCCGCTTTATACTTGGGGAGAAGACGGACGTTTCTACCTTATCAGCGTGGGGTTTTTATCGTGGATTATGAATGCTTATTTMTGTGTTGTAGGAAGTTTTATCGCCTTTCGTCGTTGGGATCGTTTTGCCATGTCTCATGAGCATCCGATAGTGAGCAAAGTGTTGAGCTTTGTTATGGCGGCTCTTCCTTTTTTAGGTTTTTTTGTTTCTATGTATTTCACAATATTGTTTTTGGGTATGCTTTTTTATTCTCAAGTTCGTTCAAAAACAGAAAAAGAAAAACAATTTGTAAAGTGGCATAAAAGTAATGCTTTATACTCTTTTGTAACATTGATTGTATTTTCTGGCTCTATGGCCCTCTTAAATTTTTATCCTTATCTCCAAAATACACAACCAGAAATCAGCGCGGAGGTGATGCAATAATGAAAGATGTCGCAATTGCCGCTATTTTTTACGCGTTTTTATTCGTTGTTTTAACGTCACCAGTGATGAGCGGTGTTGGAAAAATGTCTTTGGAAACGACGCAAAAACTACACGCGGTTGTCAGCCAACTTATTTTTTGGGGGGCGACGCTCTATATTTGTGCGTCATCAACCTATGGCGCATTTGTACGCCAGGATCGCTTTGGGTTGAGTCGAGATCACCCTGTTTTAAATCGATTTTTGAGCCTACTTCTTTTGGTTTCTCCATTTTTAGCGGTGTTTTTAAACGTCCGTTTTGTGTTTTTAATGCTGGGGCTATTGTTGTTTTCTCATGTTCGTTCAAAAACGGAATCAGACCATGAAATCGATTTTTTCCGTTCACGCGCACTTAGTAACGCATTGCTTTTAATGTTATTTACATTGGCTTTGATGCTCATGAACAATAACGAATACGCCGTGTCTTCACTTTTAAATTTTAATTCAACACCACACACAACGATAGAGGTTCCTGATGCTGGCTGATAAGGATCGCATTTTCACCAATTTATATGGATGGGAAAGTTTTTCTATCGACGCTGCGAAAAAACGCGGTGACTGGTCAAAAACGGCCTCTTTTATTAAAAAAGGCGCCAGTTGGATCGTTGATGAAATGAAGGCATCAGGCCTTCGTGGTCGCGGCGGTGCGGGTTTTCCGACGGGGTTGAAATGGTCTTTTATGCCCAAGGATTCAGGCAAGCCTCATTATCTTGTGATTAATGCGGATGAGAGTGAGCCAGGGACATGTAAAGACCGTGAAATTTTACGACATGAGCCTCATAAATTGATCGAAGGGGCGTTGCTTGCTGGTTTTGCGATGGGTGCGCATGTGGCCTATATTTATGTCCGCGGCGAATTTTATGATGAGGCGTCAAATTTATCAAAGGCCGTGAAAGAGGCGTATGCATCTGGAATGCTTGGTAAGAATGCTGCGAAATCGGGTTGGGATTTTGATCTTTACGTTCACCGCGGTGCGGGCGCGTATATTTGCGGTGAAGAAACTGCGCTTTTGAACTCTCTTGAAGGTGAAAAGGGACAACCACGAAATAAGCCTCCATTCCCCGCCATGGCGGGATTATATTCTTGTCCAACGACAGTGAATAATGTTGAAACCATCGCCGTGGTGCCAAGTATCTTACGCCGAAGCGGACAATGGTTTGCGGGTCTTGGCAATGATGAAAGAAACTCAGGGACAAAATTATTTTGTATCTCTGGCCATGTGAATAACCCATGTGTGGTCGAAGAAGAAATGGGCATCCCCATGCGGACTTTGATTGATAAACACGCGGGCGGCGTGCGCGGTGGATGGGATAATTTAAAGGCCGTCATTCCGGGCGGATCATCATGTCCAGTGCTGCCAGCCGAAATTTGCGGCACAGTTAAAATGGATTTTGATAGCCTCCGCGAGGCGGGGAGTTCACTTGGAACTGCGGGTCTTATTGTGATGGACCAATCAACCGATATTATTTACGCGATTGCGCGTTTGTCTTATTTTTATCACCATGAATCATGTGGTCAATGTACACCGTGCCGCGAGGGAACGGGATGGACATGGCGTATCATGCAACGCATGGTGACAGGGAACGCAACGATTGAAGAAATCGATATGTTGCTTGATATTACAAAACAGATTGAAGGGCACACAATTTGCGCTCATGGTGATGCCTCGGCATGGCCTATTCAGGCGCTTATCCGTCATTTTCGCCCTGAAATGGAACAACGTATTAACGATTACAGAAAACAGGTGGCTTAAGAATCATGCCAACATTAAAAATTAACGGAACAGAAGTCGAAGTCGAAAACGGAACGTCAATTATTCAGGCGGCTGAACAAATCGGCGTTGAAATTCCACGCTTTTGTTATCATGATAAATTATCCGTTCCGGCCAATTGCCGTATGTGTTTGGTAGAGGTCAAAGGTGGCCCTCCAAAACCTGTCGCGTCGTGCGCGATGGCATGCGCCGAAGGAATGGAAGTCGAAACGGAATCAGAAATGGTTCACCGCGCGCGGAAATCCGTGATGGAATTTTTATTGATTAATCATCCACTTGATTGTCCAATTTGTGATCAAGGCGGCGAATGTGATTTACAAGATCAGGCCGCGGGATACGGGTATGACCGTTCACGCTATACCGAGGCAAAACGCGCAGTGAAGGATAAAGATCTGGGCCCACTGGTTAAAACAGTGATGACGCGATGCATTCAATGTACCCGTTGTGTCCGATTTGGTGAGGAAATCGCCGGTGTTTCATCCATTGGGCTTTTGAACCGTGGTGAGAATGTTGAAATCGGAACCTATATTGAAAAGGCCATGGACAGTGAACTGTCTGGGAATTTAATTGATGTGTGTCCTGTTGGCGCGCTGACGTCGAAACCTTATGCATTTACGGCGCGGCCTTGGGAACTTCGTAAAACTGAAACGGTTGATGTGACGGACGGCGTTGGGTCAAATATTCGTATTGATGCGCGCGGTCGTGAAATCATGCGCATTATTCCGCGTTTGAACGAGGCCGTGAACGAGGTTTGGATTTCAGATAAAGCGCGTTTTTCTTATGATGGATTGGCGACGCGCCGCCTTGATCGGCCTTGGGTCAGGGATGAAAAAACTGGAAAGTTAAAGGTCGCAACATGGGAAAAGGCATTCACGACGATTGCGGATAAAATCAAGGCAACAAAACCGTATGACATGGCGGCCTTGTCTGGTGATTTAGTTGATATGGAATCAACATTCTTGCTGAAAAACCTGATGAATGATTTGGGATGTGAAAATTTGGAATGCCGCGTTGATGGTGCCCATTTCGATGCGCATAATCCATCGGGATATTTGTTTAATGGTGGGATAGAGGCGTTGGATAATGCCGATGCGATTTTGTTGATCGGAACAAACCCACGGGTCGAAGCCGCGATCATTAATAGCCGTATTCATAAGGCCGTTCGCGAGAATAAAGCAAAAGTCGCCGTGATTGGCGCGCCCTGTGATTTGAATTACAGTTACGAACATTTGGGAACAACAGCCCAAGATGTGGAAAACTTTTCGCGTTCTCGATCTGGATTTGCAAAGACGATGAAAGAGTCAAAAAATGCCGTCGTTATTTTGGGAGCAGGGGCGTTGCAGCGTAAGGACGGCTTGGCGATTCAATCTCTATCGATGGAATTGGCTGAAAAATTTGAAGCAAGCTATAACTTCCTTCACCTGACGGCGGGCCGTGTGGGGGCGTTGACCTTAGGGTTTTCTCATACAAAAACAGATAAGCCTTTGAATATAAAATCGAAATCATTTGTTTATTTAAATGGTGTTGATACGGATATTGTTTCTCAAATTAATGAAGACGCGTTTGTTGTGTATCAAGGGCATCATGGCGATATTGGCGCGCATCGCGCGGATGTGATTTTACCGGGTTGTGCCTATACTGAAAAAGACGCATTATACATGAACACGGAAGGGCGCCTTCAATTGGCGCGCAAGGCCGTGAGCGCCCCTGGCGAGGCCCAAGAAGATTGGAAAATTATATCGCTTCTTGCGAAAGAATGCGGCGGGTCTGCATCATATAAATCAGTGATCGATGTCCGTGCGAAAATGAATGGACTACCAAATTTAGGGGCATGTTTGTCCCCTGAAATGAATGTTCTTCAATCGAAAGACAAATTGATGACCTCGAAATTTAAAACGTCGATTACAAATTTTTATCAAACATGTTCAATTTCACGGGCGTCGAATACAATGGAAAATTGTGGCGCGGTTTTTGTGAACGGAACTCGAAAATTGGAGGTGGCGTAATATGACGAAATCAACTTTAGATCGTGTGAAAATTTTTCATGAAACATATGGCTTGCCGGTCAAAGACGCGCCCCATATTACAGATAAGAAAACAAATCAGTTGCGTATTAATTTGTTAGAGGAAGAAGTGAGCGAGCTTAAAGAAGCGCTTGAAAACAATGACCTTGTTGAGGTTTTGGACGCGCTCACTGATATTCAATATGTTTTGGACGGTGCGTACTTGTCGTTCGGCCTTCAACATTTAAAAGAAACGGCCTTTGCCGAAGTGCAGCGCTCTAATTTGAGTAAGCYTGGCCTTGACGGAAAGCCGATACGCCGCGAAAGCGATGGTAAAGTCATGAAGGGGCCGAATTATTCAGCCCCCGATCTCGCGCAATTTTTAACGAATAAGGAAGAAGCCGCGTAATGGTTGAGTTTTTTAACGAATATGGTTGGCCTTTATTATTAATCGTTCTTCAAATTATGGCGTTTGTTGTGCCTGTTTTGACGTTCGTTGCGTTGATGACATACGCAGAACGAAAAGTAATGGCGGCGATGCAGCTTCGTTACGGTCCGCAAACGGTTGGGCCTTTCGGTCTTTTGCAGGCAGTCGCCGATGGCGTGAAATTATTTTCAAAGGAAATCATTATTCCAACGCAGGCTCATGTCGGCGTGTTTCTTCTTGCSCCGATGTTGACCTTGTTCCTGAGTATGATTGCATGGGCAGTTATTCCCGTTGATGAAACATGGGTGATTGCGAATATTAATGTGGGGATTTTGTACCTTTTTGCCGTTTCATCCGTTGGTGTTTACGGTGTTTTGATGGCAGGTTGGGCATCCAATTCTCGGTACGCGTTCCTTGGTGGAATGCGTTCTGCGGCGCAAATGGTGTCGTATGAAGTGTCGATGGGCCTCGTCATTGTATGTGTTCTTYTATGTGTTGGGTCATTGAATTTAACCGAGATCGTAACAGTGCCGCGGACATGGTGGATGACGGCATTATTGTTCCCGATGTTTATTGTTTTTCTTGTTTCAATTTTGGCAGAAACGAACCGCGCCCCATTTGATTTACCCGAGGGCGAATCAGAATTATCCGGCGGATTTATGGTGGAATATTCGGGGATGGCTTTTGCACTCTTTTTCCTTGGTGAATATGCGAATATGATTTTGATGTCGGCTATGGCCGTTATTTTATTCATGGGTGGGTGGTTGCCGCCATTTGGCATTGAACATGCGTTGATTAATTGGGTGCCTGGCGTTGTGTGGTTTGGTTTAAAAACGGCATCGATTCTCTTTTTCTTTATCTGGTCTCGGGCATCATTACCGCGCTATCGCTATGATCAACTCATGCGCTTGGGTTGGAAGATTTTTCTTCCATTTACGCTGATTTGGGTCATTCTTATAAGCGGCGTGTTAATGTATTTTGATGCTTTACCGAAATAGAATTGACTTCCCATAGTTTTCGCAACTACTATTGTTTCTTATGTTCAATATTGTTCTCACTCCTCATGATAAAATAGCAACGATCGCGGCGGATTTTGCATCTGCACATTTTGGTGACAACCATATGGATTATTGTTTGGGGGTTGATGGACATTTACCACATATTTCAATTGCACGGTTGCCAGAAGTCACGGATCGACAATTAACGGCGCTGTTTTCTGAATTATCAAACATGCACTGGCCGCAAGGTGTTTCCTTGGAATTTGGGGAAACGTACCACATTCCAAAAGGGTATTACGGGCTTAAAATTGTACCGTTGGATCAATTGCAAAAAATGCACGAGGATGTTTACGCCGTGGCGAAAAAAATAGGAGTGGAGGTTGATGGGGCATGCCTTGACGATTACTTTCCTCATTTTACTTTTTCTAAAACACATAAAAATACAGCTGACATTTTGATCCCCTCTGATTTAAGGGGGAGGGCCGCTGGATGGTCTTTGGAATTAGGGCGCATGGGCGCTCATGGGGTTTATTTAGGGCGATATAGTCCAGTATAGAATAGGGAGCAGTTGACTTTACATATAATATAACGTATAGTCTTTTCAATTAAGGGAGAAAAAATGACAGATCTTAAAAGAGTTGAAATTTTGATTGAAAATTGGATCCACTATAGGTTGAGGCCATATTTGACTGCGCGAACTTTTCAAGACCAAGGTCAATATGTGGATGCGTTAAAATCCATGGACGATGTTTCCCCAAGTGATTTTTTGAATGATTTCGATCGTATCCCTGAGGATGAGGTTTGCGATGATCGCAGGGCGCTTTCCAAGAGACAAAAAAAACTTTTCACAGATCACGGCCTGACAAAACAATCATTTATTCAGATGTATAATGCAGTGTCCTTTGCGGCGTGCGATGAAAACGTGTCGAAAGCCGATGTCGCGGATAATGAAATTGATGAAGTGTTTTTTGTTGGGCGTGCAATGTCCAGTGTTCGCGGCGTGTTTGGAGACGTCAGCCAGAAAAAATCAGAACATATTTTATGTGAGTTAGGCATTCGTCAACGTACACAATCGACCTTTATTTCGAAACAACGGCGTGTAAATCTTTAAATAATTCCTTCGTGCTTTTTCCCGTTTGTGTTAAAAATAAGCATGAACCTGATTCAGTACGCAAAATCGTTCCTTCTTTATGAAATTGTCATTGGCTTTGCCAAGACGTTTTCGTATATGTTCCGTACAAAAGTGACGTTAAATTACCCGTATGAAAAGGCACCGATCTCTCCTCGTTTTCGCGGTGAACACGCATTGCGTCGTTACCCAAATGGCGAAGAGCGCTGTATCGCGTGCAAGTTATGCGAGGCGATATGCCCAGCGCTTGCAATCACGATTGAGGCGGAAGAACGTAAAGACGGTTCAAGGCGCACAACGAAATATGATATCGACATGACAAAATGTATCTATTGCGGTTTGTGCCAAGAGGCATGCCCCGTCGATGCCATTGTTGAGGGGCCGAATTTTGAATTCGCAACCGAAACTCGCGAAGAACTTTATTATAACAAGAATAAATTGTTGGATAATGGCGATAAATGGGAGGCGCAGATTGCGTCAAATCTTGCGGCCGATGCGGCGTACCGTTAAATAAAAAAACCTTGAATAACTTTTTAATTATGTGTGCTCACCCTTGCGCGATTGGGGGGAAAGGGATACAAATAATGCGAAGAATAATAGAAAAAAGTGATTGTCAGACAGCATGATAGCCGCCCTTAGTTTTTACATTTTCGCAGGTATCCTCGTCCTTTCATCGTTATTGGTGATTACGGCGCGCAATCCCGTGCATTCCGTTTTGTTTCTTATTTTATGCTTTTTTAATGCCTCGGCTTTGTTCATTCTTTTGGGCGCTGAATTCGTTGGTATGATTTTGGCGATTGTTTATGTTGGCGCGGTTGCCGTCCTTTTCCTTTTTGTTGTGATGATGTTGGATGTTGATTTTGCCGGCCTTCGTAAAGGCGCCATGCAATATGTGTCGCTTGGCCTTTTAATCGGCGGCGTGTTGTTGGCGGAGCTTGTGTTTCTTTATATGGCATGGGGAAGCGCGGATGGAGCGGTCGGAAATATCGCCGCGCCCGTGAATGAGGCGCGAACAAATACACATGCGCTTGGGGATATTCTTTATACGCAMTWTGCATTTCCGTTTCAGGTGTCGGGCCTTGTGTTGCTTGTCGCGATGATTGGGGCGATTACAYTGACTTTGCGTCATCGTAGTGGCGTTCGTAAACAGGTTGTGAGCGATCAAGTTTCAACAAAACGAAACGACGTTGTTGAACTTCGTAAAGTCAAAACCGGAGAAGGTATTTAGATGCTGGATATTACGATCACTCATTACCTTACTTTGGCGGCGATTTTGTTTGTTGTCGGCGTATTTGGAATATTTTTAAACCGTAAAAACATTATTGTGATTTTAATGTCGATCGAATTAATGCTGTTGGCGGTGAATATTAATTTTGTGGCATTTTCCGCCTATTTGAATGATTTGCATGGTCAAGTTTTTGCGATGTTTGTTTTAACGGTCGCGGCAGCGGAGGCCGCCATTGGCTTGGCGATTTTGGTGACATTCTTCCGTAATAAAGGCCAGATTTTGGTCGATGATCTCAGCGAGCTGAAAGGATAGGTTTGATGGCTAATTTGTCTGTAAAACACTCTTTCGCGACAGCCCTTCAACAGGCTTTGCAGGCGACTGTGTTTTTAGAAGATCGTTTGATGGAGGAAATTGGCGCAATCGATTTTGATATTACGGCGTCTCCGTTTGTTTCACTGGAGGCAGAGCCACAAATTCTTGTCACGAGCGATCGTGATGTTACGGCATATTTGCCTGTGTCCATTCGTTCTTCGTTCGGCGATAAAAAAATAGACGTTCCCGTTCATTACTCTAATAATATGAGGGCTCCATCCTAATGGAATATGTTGCAATATTTTGTCCGTTGGCCGCGTTTTTAATTGCCTTTTTGGGCGGTAAAATCATTGGTGACCGTGGTGCGCAATTCATTACCTGTAGCGCGCTTCTCACTTCGGCGGTTATTTCATGTTTGATGTTTAAATGCATTCTTTTGGACGGCAATGTTCACGAGACAATGACCTTGATGACATGGATAACAAGTGGCGATTTCAGTGTCGATTGGGCGTTGCGGTTTGATGCGTTATCCGTTGTGATGATGTGTGTCATTACGATTGTTTCGGCCTGTGTTCATTTATACTCGGTGGGATATATGAGCCACGATAAGGCAAAGGCTCGATTTATGAGTTATTTATCGCTCTTTACCTTTGCGATGTTGATGTTGGTGACATCCGATAACATGATTCAGTTGTTTTTTGGATGGGAGGGCGTTGGCCTTGCATCCTATCTTTTGATTGGATTTTGGAATCATAAACATTCTGCAAATGCGGCGGCGATGAAGGCCTTTATTGTGAATCGTGTTGGTGACCTTGGTCTTGCGCTTGGGATATTTACGATTTTCATGATTTTCGGAAGCGTTCAATTTGGTTTTGTGTTTGAACACGCGGCACAGGCGGCGGATTTGAATTTTAATTTTTGGGGGTATGACATTCATGCCCTGACATTGGCGTGTCTATTATTGTTTATTGGGGCGTGCGGAAAATCGGCTCAACTGGGCCTTCATACCTGGCTCCCTGATGCGATGGAGGGGCCAACGCCTGTGTCCGCTCTTATYCATGCGGCAACAATGGTGACGGCGGGGATTTTTTTGGTCGCGCGTTTTTCACCGATGTTCGAATATGCGCCCGATGCGTTGATGGTGGTGACTTATGTTGGGGCGGCAACGGCGATTGTTGCGGCGACGATCGGGATGACGCAATTTGATATTAAACGTGTGATTGCCTATTCAACAATGTCGCAATTAGGGTATATGTTTTTTGCGCTTGGAGTTTCGGCCTATGGCGCGGCGATGTTCCACCTTGTGACGCATGCGTTCTTTAAGGCGTTATTATTCCTTGGCGCGGGGTCTGTTATTCACGCGATGAGTAATGAACAAGACATGCGCAAAATGGGCGGGATTTGGAAAAAAATACCAACGACGTATGTTTGTATGTGGATTGGGTCTTTGGCGTTGGCAGGAATTCCATTTTTTGCAGGGTATTTTTCAAAGGATATGGTTTTGGAGGCCGCATGGGCGGATCATTCAACACAAGGGCAGTTCGCGTATTTTATGGGCTTAACAGCCGCGTTTATTACGGCGTTTTATAGCTGGCGTTTGTTGGTTTTGACATTCCATGGGAAGCCTCGTTCAGGTGAAAAAGTCATGAGCCACGTCCATGAATCGCCCGTGATTATGCTCCTCCCTCTTATTATTTTATCTATTGGCG
>NVSI01000030.1 GCA_002401195.1 Alphaproteobacteria bacterium | reverse complement strand
CAAGTCTATCCCTGTTTGCAAAAATGACGCACCGCGCGCGCCTTTTTTTAAATTTGGATCACTTTATAATAAATTGTAGGTTATGTCAATGTGTTTGCGAGGCGTGTAAATGCAGGGCGTTAAAAACCGTTTTCTTGAATTTTCTTAATATGGATTTTAACGTTTTCAAATTCTGCTAGGGCGGCATTTGTCAATTCCGTTCGGCGTTCATCGTTTGCGGTTTCTGCCTCGTCTTGGATATCGCTGCAAATATCGCCAAGGGCCACGGCGCAGGCGGATCTAGCGGATCCTTTTAGGCTGTGGCCTAATTCTTCGAACTGTTTCCAGTCTTTATCATCATGTGCTTTTTGAAGGTCAAGGATCAAAGGCTGTGTCATTTCAGAGAACATGCCCATCATTTCAACGGCCATATCGTCCAAATCGCCCATCATGTTTTCGAGTTCTTTGATATTGATGGCGTCGGTTGATGGGTTTTCAGGGGTGTTTTCGAGTTCTTGTGTGTCATTCGTCAGGGAGGTTTCGACGGCATTGTGGGGCAATGCCTCGGGAAGGAGACCCCATCGCATCATAAGGCGACGAACTTGCGCCAGAGAGACCGGTTTTAACAAACATTCATCGAACCCTAAGTCCATATAGGTTTGGCGTTGCGCCATTTGAACATCGGCAGTCAGGACAATGACAGGGAAGTGTTTGTCGCTGCCTTCTTCGTTGCCTCGAATATGTCTGATGACTCCATATCCATCGACTTCGGGCATATGAAGGTCGCTGATGAGAATGCCGTATTCTCCTGTCTCTAATTTCTCGAGGGCAATTTTCCCATTTTCGGCAAAGTCGACTTCGATACCGATTTTATCGAGTTGTTTTTGTAATATTTCGCGGACAGCTTCGGTGTCTTCGGCGATCAAAAGCTTTTGCGGCCCTTCGATTTTTTGTCCTGATATTTGCTTGATTACGCCTTTGACGGCATCGCCAAGGCCAAGGCGACTGGCTGGTTTTAAAAGATGGACGGCACCAAGGGAACGCAGTGCGTTTTGGATGGAGTAATCGTCATGGACGGTGTACATGACAAGCCCGCAATAAGGGCGAATATCATTGATATCACGAATAAGGTTTAACCCGTATCCATCGGGCAGGCCTTGGTCGACAACGGCCGCGTCAAAGGGGCGGCGTTTAACGAGTTCAAGCCCTTCGGCGTATGTGCGGCAAGCCTGAACTTCGGCCCCCATGGATTTAAGGGAGTTTGATATTTCGACAATCGCGCGCGGGTGGTCTTCGACAACCAAAACGGCCATGCCGTCTAGCGATGGTAATTCGACATCTGTTTGGTCTGTGTCGACCTCGTGCGTTGGWATTTCGAACCAGAATGTTGACCCCATGCCCTTTGTTGAAAAGACACCGATTTCACCGCCCATAAGACCGACCAATTTTTTACAAATGGAAAGACCAAGGCCCGTCCCGCCAAATTCACGCGTGGTTGAATTATCCGCTTGCATAAACGGTTGGAACAAGCGGTCGCACGCTTCTTGTGTCATGCCGATCCCTGTGTCCAAGACTTCGAACCGAAGGACAAGGCCATCATCGGGTGCCGTGATATTTTTGGCGCTTGTTGATATGCTAAGGGTCACGTTTCCTTCTCTTGTGAATTTAAGGGAGTTCCCAATCAAGTTCACTAAAATTTGACGAAGGCGTTTCGGATCGCCCTTTACAACAAAGGGAACGTCTTTGTTTATATCGTTCAAAAGCTCAACCGCGGCGCCGTATTTTTTGACCTCCATCGCTTCTAATGTTCCATAGGCCAATGTGCGGACGGGGATTTCAAAATTGTCCAAATCCATTTTATCCGCGTCAAGTTTCGCAAGATCCAAAACATCATCCAAAATTTCCAACAGATCGGATGCGGACGCGCGCGCCGTTCCAACCATGTCCAAAATTTTCTGCTCGGGATTTTCTTCGGCGATTAACTCTAAAAAAYCAAAAACGGACTGCATGGGCGTTCTGATTTCGTGGCTCATCGTCGCTAAAAGATTGGATTTCATTTCTGCTGCGGCTTCTAGGGATTTTAATGATGCGGCGCTTTGTTTCTCGGATGCGATAATGGTCGTGATGTCATTGATCCACAAGGCCAAAAAGTCGCTTGATTGATGGTTTATTTTTTCGACGTGAATCCGAACCCAACGGTCGGGCGCGTTCTCGACAATAACTTCCATGTCATATTCAAAGCTGCGCTGTGTTTGGTTGAGGATGAAATTTTTGGTCTCCTCAGACATGAAATCGGATATTTCTGTGCTGTAATTTCCAATGGCATGACTTCCCATCATCGGGGCAAATGCGTAATTCGTATATACAATTTGACGAGATGAAGCATTGAGCAAGCAAAACCCAAAAGGGGCGGATTCGACGGCTTCGATTAAGCCTTGGGGAAGTGTGTCTTGAGGACTAGTCATGTCTTACATTCTATCTTATGATGCGAACAAAGGAAACAAGATTGCATGAAAGAGGAAATTAAAAATGTCGGATAAATGGGAATATCAGGTATTGATTTACCGCGAAGGTTTTTTTGGAAGTGTGATTTTTGGGGCATCAAAGATCGATCCAGAAAAATTTGGATCATTCCTTAATCGTCATGGCGAAAATGGATGGGAARYMGTTMMAATKGRMMRKGWYWKTYGSMRMSMGKTSYKGWWMTYTMWGGTYGWYKSYYWYRMSRTKWYTMKSAAAMKYMWKAWMGKAKAAAATAATGTCACTTGTAAAACAAATTGCGCTCTATTCATGTTTGGGATTGGTTGTTCTTATTTTTGGTTTATTGATTGCTGAAATCTGGTTCGATATTTTGGAAGAAGGGGTTTTTGGTAAAATATTGATGACTGCGGGGCTTGTGATCGTTTTGGATATTATTGTTCTAGCGATCCTTCGTGATGTCAAACAAGAATCCGACCAAACGGATAAAGATTTAATTCAATAGAAGAGAGGGGACGATTTCTATGGAAATTTTGACACTTGATGAGATTAAAGGGCGACTTGATCTGCCTCGTTTTATTGAAAACCAAGAAAAGGGATTTCAGGCGTTTAGCGCAGGAAAAGTGGATGTTCCACCTGTTGGATATTTAAAACAAGAAAATCCTGTTGGTTCATATCATATTAAATATGGTTTGATTGAAAATGACACGGTATGGGTTTGTAAAATTGTTGGGGGACCTGTCGATTTACCGTTGAATGGTATGATGATGGTGACCTCAACACAAACAGGAAAAGGCGAAGTTCTTTTACAAGACGATGGATATTTAACGCAGTTAAGGACAGCGATAGCAGGCCTGATCTCCGCAAAATATCTGGGGCCAAAAACCATTAAAGCCATTGGTGTTTTGGGAACGGGCGAACAAGCGCGTATGCAAGTTGAAATCTTAAAAGACTGGACAGATTGCCGCGATGTATTTGTATGGGGGCGCAATGCTGAAAAGGCCGATGCATATAAAAAAGATATGGATGTACAGGGTTTTAATGTGACTGTTGTGCCTTCCCCTGTGGACGTTGCAAAAAATTGTAATTTAATTATTACAACAACGGCCGCGCGTGAGGCTTTGTTGGATGCGGCTGATATCAATCCTGGAACACATATCACGGCGATGGGGGCGGACGCCCCAGGTAAATCTGAGCTTGATCCGAAACTTGTTGCGAAGGCGGATTTGATTGTCGTGGACAGTAAAGCTCAATGTATCGATCATGGAGAAGTGTGCAAACCATGCGCGGATGGCTTGATTTCTGAAACGGATTTGGTTGAGCTTGGAGAAATTATTTCTGATCCGTCTTTGGGGCGAAAAAATGAGTCCCAAATTACGATTGTTGATTTGACAGGCGTTGCTGTTCAGGATATTCAAATCGCTAAAGAATTTATCTAATCAAAAAAGCAAAGAGAAAACATGAAAACATATAAAGTAGCCGWGATCGGCGCAACGGGCCTTGTTGGGCATGAAATATTAACAACTCTTTCCGAACGCGCGTTTCCAATTAGTGAGATTGTTGTGTTAGATCAAAAACGCATGAGCGGGAAAGAAGTTTCCTTTGGCGATGCTGATTTAAAAGTCCAATCCTTGGAAGATTACGACTTCACAGGGATGGACATTGTTTTTTCATCCGCGACTCCAGAGATTTCAAAAAAATACGCGCCAAAGGCCGCCGTTGCAGGCGCCGTTGTGATTGACCAAACAAGCCATTTTCGTGGTGACCGAAATGTTCCATTAATTGTACCAGAGGTGAACGCGGATGCGTTGGTTGGATATAAAAAGAAAAACATTATCGCAAATCCAAATTGCACAACGACGGCCATGTTGGTTGCGTTAAAGCCTTTACACGACATTGCAAAGATCAAACGCGTGGTGGTCAGCACGTATCAGGCAGTGTCTGGCGCGGGCAAAGATGCGATGGATGAATTATTTAATCAATCGCGTAAATTTTTTGTAACGGACGGCATTGAAAATAAAGTGTTTTCAAAACAAATTGCGTTTAATGTTCTCCCCGCCATTGATGCGTTTATGGATGACGGCTCGACTCGTGAAGAGTGGAATATGATTGTTGAAACAAAACGCATCATGGGTAAAGACATGAAAGTCGCGGCAACATGCGTTCGCGTTCCAACCTTTGTTGGTCATGGAATGTCGATCAATGTTGAATTTGAAAATGAGATGACTGCGCGTGAGGCGCGCCGTGTTTGGCGTGAATTTCAAGGGATTACTGTGATCGATGAAAGCAGTGAGATGGAGTATGTAAGCCCCATTGAAATCGTGGGTGAAGATGATGTTTATATCAGCCGTATTCGCGAAGATATCAGCGTTGAAAACGGCCTGTCATTTTGGTGTGTGTCGGATAATTTACGCAAAGGCGCGGCCTTGAACAGCGTTCATATCGCAGAAGAGCTGATTAAAAACCACTTAAATTAAAGGTAAAAAAGGGAAGGGTTTTATTCTTCGCCTTTTCCGCCATGGTCAACAGACCATTGAACAGGATTATCTAAAAATGCTTGAACGCTGTCGAGCGTTTTTGTGTCAAAGTAATTATTGTCACGTGCGGTTTTTACGACTTCGGGCCAAGAGGTGAGGGAGTGGAGCGTGATACCAAGGTCATCCATGTTCTTTTGGCTTGCTTCAAAAATTCCGTAATGGAAAATAACAAAGGCGTGGTCGACTTGGGCGCCAGCCTCGCGCAATGCGTTCACGAATATTTTCTTTGATCCGCCGTCTGTTTGTAAATCCTCGACAAGGATGACTTTTGATCCTTCGGCAAGGTCGCCTTCGATTTGAGCCATGCGGCCAAACCCTTTTGGYTGCTTGCGGACGTAAGCCATTGGTAAATTCATACGTTCGGATAAAAAGGCCGCGTATGGTATGCCCGCGGTTTCCCCACCGGCGATGATGTCCAACGATTCGTATCCGATGTTTTGACCAATTAATGAGGCCGCCATATCCATCAATACGCCGCGCGCATGTGGGAATGAAATCAGTTTGCGGCAATCAACATAAACGGGGCCTTTGCGGCCTGATGTGTACGTGAAGGGTTCTTCTGCGTTGAAAAGAACGGCCTCTGTTTCGATTAATATTTTCGACGCCTGATCGGCGATCACTTTGGGGGAATAGTATGGGACTGAATAAGACATGCGTTTGTTTTACCAGAATTTCACAAGATGAAAAGAATTTTTACTGACTCACCCACAAAATCCGCGCAATCCATTCCAATTCTTTTGGTGCAAAGGTAAGGTCATCGTGATCAGTGTTTAAAGATTTCAATTCAATGCGTGATGTTGTTTTGCGTGATAATTCCTTGGCCATGACTTGTCCGTCGTTGGTTTTAATGACAACGCGGTCGCCGCGCCGAACACCAGAATTTGGAGACACGACAATAATGTCGCCATCGCGATACAAAGGTTCCATCGAATCGCCGGAAACCTCAAGGGCGTATGTTGAATTGTCAGTTGGTGTCACGGCAGGTAACTCAACTGTGTCCCACCCTTCGCCTTGTGGAAATCCGGCGTCATCAAAAAACCCAGACGTTCCTGCTTGCGCGTATCCGATGACGGGGATTGTTGATGGTGGTTGAACGGGGTGGCTTGAAATGGTTTCAACCTCGATCAGTGTCATGAAATCCGTCATTGTGATGTGGGTTACAGACAGGATTTTTGCAAGGCTTTCTGTGGAGGGCCAACGTGGTTTTCCCTCGGGGCTCATCCGTTTACTTTTGTTAAACGCCGTGGCGTCCAAGCCTGCCTTTCGTGCCAAGCCAGATGTGGAGTATCCCGCACCATTAGCAAGGCGATCAATTGCAACCCAAATGTCTGAATGTGTAAACATAGGATTATAGTCTCACATATCAACAGAAATATATATAGGAACAAAATCCTAAAATAATTCTTGACGTCATCCGTTTTTCGTGTTTATTTAGAACAAAGAAGGAACGTAAAGAGAACAAAAGAGAAAAAGGAGACAGAAAAGATGGACGACACAACAGCTTTCGAAAGCGCGGAAGAGGCATGGTTTTGGTTCATGCAGGCGCACCAAGCCCGTAAAGATGGTGCGAATATACGTGCGAATAACGGAAATATCATACGACCGTGTGACCCTGATGATGTTTTAAAAATCCTTGATCGTCTTTATCGACATCGTCAATTGGACATGAATCATTTTCGTGTGCTTCGTCATTATGGAGAACGCATGATGGCACCAGAACCGGATCGTCCTCGCGAATACACGGCGTATCGATTATGGACCGAAGCGATGAATTTAATGGGTGACATTATGGTACGAAAAAATATTGTTCGCATGTCTTTGTCGGCGGAAATCATTTGCTTTCAAAACCGTAAAGCAATGGAGGTCGCATCATGGTAAAGCCTGAATTGTCAGCAGAATCGAACAATAATACTCAGGCGATATGGGCCGTGTTTTGTGATGAGACGGATATCGGGTTTTTGAAAATTTTAAAGCGTGGGTTTCGTCATTGTTTTTTAATTTTAAAGACATCAGATCATTGGGTCATTGTTGACCCGCGCGCGAATAAAATAGATGTAGAAGTTTTAAAATATCCGCCTCATTTTAATCTGCCGCGCTTTTTTTCGAATGATGGGAAAACTGTCGTGAAGGTGCAAGGTATTAAAACGGCCAAAAAAATTGCGCCGATTTTTCCTATGTCATGCGTTGAAACAGTCAAACGCGTGATCGGACTTCATAACCGATGGGCCATTACACCGTATCAATTGTACCGCGTATTAACAAAAAAGAAGAAAGGATAAAAATGGGGTCATTTATGAAATCATCAAAAGTAAAANCAAANSATWYCAWCKMTKWMMRRRWYKMYCSWSANYKTCGGYRMCKYTWRWSGNNMKSTWGARAGCWRYKYAWCGNNTTGMWYGNMKATNRGKYKMRMKATRWRKSGCGGCGCGTTTCTCGTGGTCGTGGTTCAACCATTCGAACGTCGTTTCGCGGCGTGTTAACAAAGGGGAATAGTTTGTCCCCACAACGTAAAAATTTATTAGGAGAATAAAAAATGACAGACATGATTTTAAAACAATATGAGGCGGCAAAATCACGCCGCAGCCATTGGGAAAGTTTGTGGAAAGAATGCTATGCATATGCATTACCGCAACGTGAAAGTTTCGATCAATATTCGGTGGGCGGTCGCAAGACAGACCACATTTATGACGGCACGGCGATGGACGCGGTGGAACAATTGGCAGCCAGTTTGCTAGGTCAATTAACGCCGCCATGGTCGTCGTGGTTTGGCTTTAAACCAGGACCAGAGATGAGCGAAAGCGACGCAGAAAGTTTGGCTCCTGCATTGGAAAAGGCCGCGCGCCTTATTCAATCTCACTTTGATCGATCCAATTTTGCGGTCGAAATGCATCAGGCATTTTTGGATTTGGTCACGGGCGGTACGGCGACACTTCATTTTGAGGAAGCCCAAGTTGGCGGATATTCCGCATTTCGTTTTCAAACGATTCCGTTGTCACAAACGGTGTTAGAGGAGGGCGCGCGAACAGGGCGCCTTGATGGGATTTATCGTGAGGTGGATATGACATTGGAAAAGATCGCTTTGCGGTTTCCTGATGCGGAAATATCACAATCAATGTCGGGTGCTGGTGCGCGGGATAAAGGGAAAACATTCCAAGTTTTGGAAACTGTTCTGCCTGAAAACCTGTCCTATCGATACAAGGCTTATCTTTTAAATAATACTGCGGAACCCACAGTTCTACGCGAAGGTTTATTCGCGGATGCGCCGTATATTTCATTCCGATGGATGAAGGCCCCGGGCGAAATTTACGGGCGGTCCCCTGTGATGAAATCCCTTCCTGACATTAAAACGGCGAACAAGGTTGTGGAACTTATTTTAAAAAATGCATCGATTGCTGTGTCTGGAATTTGGCAGGCGGATGATGATGGTGTTTTGAATCCGGCGAATATTAAATTGTCACCAGGGACGATTATTCCAAAGGCCGTGGGGTCAAAGGGATTAACGCCACTGGAGATGCCTGGTCGTTTTGATGTTTCGCAAATTATTATCGATGATCTAAGGTCACGTATTCGTCATTCAATGATGGTTGATCGCCTTGGCGCGATTGGTCAAACACAAATGACGGCGACGGAGGTTCTTGAACGCTCGTCCGAGATGGCGTTGCTTTTGGGTGCGACATATGGTCGGTTGCAATCGGAATTATTGACCCCCCTTATTCACCGCGCTTATGCGATTTTACGCAGACGTGGAGAAGTGCCAGACATTGATATTGATGGTCGCTTGGTCGCGCTTGATTATCGTTCACCGCTTGCGCTTGCACAGGGGCAAAAGAATGTTCAAAACACGCTTTATTGGATTAATACGGCGCTGTCTTTGGGGCCAGAGGCCGCAGCGACAATTGACCTTCCTGCGGCGGCGCGTCACCTGGGTGAGGCTCTTGGTGTGCCAAGTGATCTTATCCGTAAACAAGAGCCAGACATGGCGGTTCTTGCTCAAAAATTAACTGAAAACTTAAACCAAAACCAACCCCTAGAAGGAGAAATAGATAATGGATAATCTAAAAAACGAAGACGACAATTTGTTGGAAGAGGCAATCGATGCTGTTTCCGAAGATGCAAATAATAAGGACGAAAGCGAAGGCAAAAATGCCGCGGAAAAACCAGAGGGACTCCCTGATAAATTCTGGGACGAGGATGCAGGCGAAGTGCGCATTGAATCTCTTGTGAAATCATACATTTTTCTTGAGAAGAAATTCTCAAATGATGACGACACACGCACGCGGTTTTTAAAATCGGCGGGTGTTCCGAAATCACATGAAGATTATGACGTCGCGATTAAGGACGAATTGTTTGAACCGGATATGGACTTACAAAAACGTCTTCATGACAAGGGATTTACCCCCGAACAAGTTCAGGAAGTATACGACCTTGCCACGGATAAAATGGTTCCGATGATTTTGGATATGGCATCCGAATTTCAGGCAGACCGAGAGATCGAACGATTGATCGAAAAATTTGGTGGTGAAGATAAATGGCGCGAAGTATCCCGTCAGATGTTGATGTTTGGTCAAAAGAATTTACCGCCTCAGGTTTTGGAGGGGATGAGCTCGTCTTATGAAGGGATTTTAGCGTTATATTCAATGATGCAATCGGGTGAACCGCAAACAATGGGCGGCGGACAATCCGTATCGTCAAATGCGTCAAAAGATTTGGAATCAATGATGCGTGATCCAAAATACTGGCGCGAGAAAGACCCTGCTTTTATTGCGAAAGTCACCGATGGGTTTAAAAATTTGTACGGGGAATAAATTAATCAATTCAGGGCGGGGTTTTCCCGTTCTGTTTTTTTGTAAGGAGATGAAATGGAAAATCAAAAAATACAATCAATTGAATTTGACATTCAAGAAATTAAAAAAGAAGTTAATAAGCTAAACAAAGATATAGAATATAAAAAAGACCAGAATAAATTTGTTGATAGAAATACTAAAATGGTTGGYGTCGGAGCAGGTGCTTTAGCGTGGGGGCTTGCGAAGCAAGCGGTTAAGTTACATCCAATTGGTCGAATTGGTATGGCGGTTGCTGCTGGCAAAGGTCTAATTAAAGGTTATGACTGGGCTGATGCTGCTATGGGAGGGCCGAAGTCGGAAGTTCTTTTATTAGAACAAGAACGTGATAAACTAAATTCTATGTTAGAGCGACGAAAAACGGAATTACAAAATGCGAAATGATTTACCAAAGTGGCTTGTCTTAATTTCAACAATGGGAGCGTTTTTGATGGTTATGCTCGGAGTTTATGTATTGATCTCTCGTATAATAAGAGAAGAAGATGTACTGGAAATTATTGATGATATAGTTGGTGTTTTTTTCTTTTTGTGGCTTTTCTTGGTTGGTGTGAATGATTTAAGAAGCCGGCAAAAAGGAAAGAAGAATCTGTGAGTATGAGTGAATATTAATTTTGTTGTGTCTGTGCGTCTTGGGCATTCGCGCTTTCATCGATGACTTGGTGCAATGTTTGTTGCGCCAATGATGAAAGAGGATCAAATTGCGTCGCGATGTAACGCGCRTTTTTTCGAACAATGTTACCTGTGACATCAACATTTGAAACGGCATCTCCCAAACGAAACCGTAGGGTCATAGGTATGCTGGCGCCCTCGTTGAATGTACGTGTGTCGGCCTCAAATAAAACGCCAGACATGCTCCAATCTTGAACGGGATAGGCACGCCCCTCGACTGTAATCATGCAKGTATCGCCCGCGCGGCGTTGGAAACGGCGGCGCTGAACATCAACATTATCATTTTTGGCACCAGTGAGAGTCTCAATAACTTTTTTCATGATTATGTTATATCATAAGTCATCGTTGAAAATCAAAACTTATTGCTGTTTCTGGTGGCGCGCGTATGATGACACTCATGAATAAACCAACGATCGGCATCGGAATTTTATCTTGGAAGGCACATCAAACGTTGCGCCAGTCTTTGGAAGGCTACAAGGATAATGGGTTTCTTGAGATGTTCGATGAGAAAATTATCTATTTTTCGGATATGAGCGATGAGGATATCGCCATCGCAAAGCAATATGGTTGGGGATATGCGGGCGGTGCGAATGAGGGGATTGCCGGCGGCATGAAACGCCTGGGCGAACATATGAAGTCTGATTATATCATTCTATTACAAAGTGATAATCCAATCTGTGAAAGTCAAAAATTCACGATAGATCATATTCAGTCAGCGTTGAAATTATTAGAGAATCAAACAGCCGACATTGTGCGCCTTCGTCACCGTTGGAATATTGGCGAAGGGTTCGCGGATGTCAGTAAGTATCTTAAATATTTCTCCGTTCAAAAAATTTCAAATGATTTTCTACCGCACGAACATGGCGTAACCGAAAAACAATATCTGGATACATTGGTAAAGAAGTTAAAGCGATTTTTTCGTCCCTTAAAGGCACGCCATTTACGTGGGCGTTCCGTTTTTATTGAAGAAAATCCAGATCAAATCCACCCTGATGTGATTACAAAAGAAGACGCGTTTTTTATAATCGATTCATCCGCGATGAATTTCACGGACCAATGTTTGATGCTGTCGCGTGAGACATGGTTGAACGTGTTTTGTGATTATGTTGACCGTCATCCAGATAGCGGCCGTTCATCGGGCGGATTTCCCGCTCCCGAAACATCCATTAACGGTTCATGGTGGCGTAGATCTGGTTTTAAGGTGGCACAAGGCCGCGGCGTTTTTTCACATGATCGTCATGACGGATCATTCCGCTCTGAACATCACACAAATAAAAATAATTCAAAATAGATCTTGACATCGTAGGAATAATGTCCTAAATTAAATTTATCAACGCCAGTATTGTATCTTGATAACGGGGGCACCTTTGCCTGCGCCAAAACGCATGGCTTCTATTCGGCCACTTTTTAATAAGTGATAACCAAAATTTATATTTATTTTCAATTTATTAAAAGGAGACGTTCAATGTCTACAACAGTAGAAAACTCGTTCGCTAAACAGTTTCAAAGCGAGGTTCATGCCGCCTATCAGCGCACAGGATCAAAATTAAGAAACACAGTCCGCACAATTGACGATGTGAAGGGCGCAACATGCGTTTTTCAAAAAGTCGGTAAAGGATTGGCCTCAACAAAATCATCAAACGGAATGGTTCCTGTGATGAATTTAGATCACACAGCGATCGAAGTTCAATTACAAGATTATTACGCAGGCGATTGGATCGACAAATTGGATGAATTAAAAATCCAACATGACGAACGCCAAACAATTGCGATGGCCGGCGCTTATGCTCTTGGTCGTAAAACAGACGAAATGGTGATTAATGCATTATCCGCGGCAACGACATCCGTCGCCGATGACACAGTCGGAATGACAAAGGCAAAATTATTGGAAGCGTACGAACTTTTGGGAACAAAAGAAGTGCCTGACGATGGTCAACGTTTTTGTATTGTTGGTGTCAAACAATGGTCAGAGCTTCTTTCAATCGAAGAGTTTTCATCATCTGATTACGTAGGACAAGATGAATTGCCATGGCAGGGGTCACAAGCGAAGAAATTCCTTGGGACAACATTTATGGTTCATTCAGGTTTGCCAATTGATGAAAATGATGTCCGTTCTTGTTTTTGGTATCACCGCACGGCCGTTGGTCATGCATCTGGTGCGAATGTACAGACGGATATTTCATGGCACGGTGATCGCGCCGCTCATTTCGTGAATTCGATGATGAGCCAAGGTGCAGGCCTTGTCGATGTCGATGGTATCGTCGTTATCCCATGTGATGAAACTCCATCAGCTTAATTAATTTCATAGAAAGGAAATAAACAATGTCTTTTAATTCAACAGACTTAAGCGTTCTTGCCTATGCGAATAATTTTACGCTATGGCACTATACAACACTCGACGCGGCCGTAACGGACGCAGATTATTTCRACGGCGCCAGCGATATGCTGCGCGTTAGCGATCTGATCATTACCTCTTTGGATACGGACGGCACGCCCTCCACAGTGTTCTACATTGTGACGTCAAACACGGGCGGCGTAGTCACCGTTTCTGCCTTTACAGCCTAGTGAAATAGAGCTGTAAAATATTTGCGAAACATATCCTTATCCTCCCTCAAGGTGACGGGGACATGTTCGTATCCTTGTCCCTCGCCATGATTTTTTCGTGGCGGGGGGCCTCTTCATTTTTACTTTTTAAAGGACTTTTTATTCA
>NVSI01000029.1 GCA_002401195.1 Alphaproteobacteria bacterium | reverse complement strand
GAGCATTGGGATTATCTTGACCGTTCTTTCCAGTTCCCTGAAGGCGCCAACCTTATATTGGATGATGGCGGCGATGCTGTTTCTGTGTTGAGTGTTGTCAAAAATACGGGATGGCTCTTTCCTTATATCTCTGGAATTTTATTGGCGTTTGGATTGATATTGCACGTCGCCATTCGCATGCGGTGGGTGACCTTATGATCATACGCGCGCTTATCCTATTTTGTTTTTTGGTTCTTGGGTCCTTGCCCGCAAAGGCGCAAAGCCTATCTGATTTTGGGGCGTGGCCTGTCCTTCATGAGGGGCGGATCAAGCCGATGGAAAGTTTCGCACGTGCCAATTTCTATCATATTGCGGGCGCCACAAAAGCGGGTGATTTAACGGCGTTGGAATGGGTGGCGGAATCTTTGTTTGACCCATCACAGTCTTTGTCACGAGCGGTTATAAAAGTTGACCATGTTCCTTTGTTAAATCTGCCAACGCGCGCTTCAAAACGCTATACTTTGAACGAAGTGATGGTGGCGATGCGTCCCCATAAAGATTTGGTTTTGTCATTGCAAGCCCGCGACCCCTCGATGCTGTCTGCGCCGCAAAAATCATTGTTGAGCGTCTATCAAGGTTTGGTTATTTATAATCAAATGATTCAGGCATTCAGCGCGGTTTTACCGATGAATGGGGCGGATCAAACATATTTAGATAACGCAGGAGAAAGCGCCCAGCGCGCCTTGATCCAGGCCGGAGGGAAAGAGAATAATGTATTGAAATTTATTCCAAATGAGGACCCTCAAAATCCAAAAATCTCATTGTGGGAGGCTGTTTTATCAGGGAGTGATGTGCCCGTTATTCACGATATTAAATCTATGGCGCGCGCGTGGAATGATGGCAAATTTTCGGCTTGGGAATCTACCGCGTTAAAAGTTCGGCAGGACTTAGAATCTCAGAGCGTCAATTCATGGTCAGTGAAGTTAGAACATTATTACACTCTGGTGAATCCGGTTGTCTTTACGATGATTTTATATGGATTTGGTGGATTATTTTTAATATGGCGGCCACGCGTTGGAAGTTATATGATTTTGGGTGGCGCGGCTCTTCATTTGGCGGCTCTTGTAACGCGGTCAATGATTTTGGATCGTCCGCCAACGGGAACAATTTATGAAACATTTTTATTCTCGGCCTTTATTATGGCGGTGTTTGGACTGATCGTTTTTTTACGCAATAAAAATCGTGCATTTTTGGGCGGTTCGATTGTGTGCGCGGTGTTTATTTTATGCGTGTCACGGTTCTTTGTAGAGGGTGATAGCATGAATGTCTTGGTTGCCGTTTTGAACACGAATTTCTGGCTGGCGACGCATGTAACATGTATTATTATTGGATATGCGGCCTGTATTATTGCCGCGATGTCAGGGCATTTATATTTGGCAACAAACGGCCGTACGGCGAAAAATATGATGGTGCCTTTGGCGTTGGTTGCGTTGCTTTTTACAGCCATTGGAACATTGCTTGGCGGCATTTGGGCGGATCAATCCTGGGGACGTTTTTGGGGGTGGGATCCAAAGGAAAATGGCGCGCTTCTTATTACATTATGGTTGGCGTGGATTTTACATGGGCGGATATCTGGGCATTTTAATATGCGTGGCTTTGCCTGCGCGTTATCTTTAACGAATATTATGGTCGCGGTGACATGGTTCGGCGTGAATTTGTTAGGGGTGGGCCTTCATAGTTATGGATTTATGACGGGAATTGCCCTTGGATTATCGGCATTTTGTGCGTTTCAATGCGTGACGGTGATTGCGCTTTATAGTTATCATAAAAGGAAGATGTCATGATGATACGAAATCTTGCAATATTGGTTGGCGCCGTCGTTATTATCACCGCATTGACGGTTGCGACGCCCTATTGGGTTCAATCATCAAAGTCAGACTTTGCCGTTTTAAAAGAAGGTGCCCCCGTTGATAATTTTAACTTTAAAACGATTGATGGATCGGCGTATGCTTTGAATGATTTCAAAGGCGCGCCCGTCCTTGTTCATTTTTGGGCGACGTGGTGCCCGCCTTGTATTGTTGAATTTCCAGCGCTGGTGCGCGCGGCGAAAAAGAACCCGGATATAATTGTGATCGCGATTTCAACAGACAGGGCTCGTGCGTCTCTGGATCGTTTTTTATCGCGTTATGATATACCAAATAATTTTCATGTGGTGTTTGACGCGGATAAAATGCTAACCGAGCAATATTTTGGAACCTATCAATTGCCAGAAACGCTTGTTTTGAATGCGGATCTAACGTTGGAACAAAAAATGATCGGCGCTTATACGGGGTGGAGATCTTATAAATTTTAAACCAACCCATTTTCGCCATATTTGTGCGTGATACTTAATGTTCAACTTAATATCTAATATAAAAGGAAATATTCATGTTTAAATCATTAATGACGTTCGCGTTTGCCATCCTTGGGTTGGTTTCAGTGTCCGCCCATGCGGAAATGCCACCAATGGCTGATCATAAGCCAACGGTGGTTGTGTTTTATGCGGATTGGTGCGGGTCTTGTAAAATTTTAGATCCAAAATTAAAAGAGGCTTATAATTCACTGGAAAACAAAGATGCCATTGAAATGGTTATCCTTGATTTGACGAATGATGAGACAGCGGCAAAGGCCGCCGATTTGGCCGCCTCATATGGTTTATCCGACATTTATCAAGCGAATTCAAAAAGAACAGGATTTGCGATTTTAACCARTTTTCATGAAGAAAAAGATGCAGATCTTGTGAAAATAACAAAAACCGACACAGTTGAAGAGATCAAAGTAAAATTGATGGCTTTGACTCATTAATATGATGCGTTTTATTGCCTTCCTTTTTATTGCGGTTTTGACTTTTAATCCTGTGTTTGCACAGGATAGGGAAGTCACATTGGATGTTTTTTCCGATCAATCCGCGATTGTGAAAGGGGGGCAATTTAATATTGCGATCCGCCAAAATATTCGTGATGGATGGCATACATATTGGCACAATCCGGGCGATTCAGGCGAGGCAATGAGCGTGACCTGGAACACTCCAAATGGTGTTGTGATTTCAAAATTACAATATCCCGTTCCTGATAAAACGATCTATGGCGCTGATTTAACCAGTTATACCCTGCATGGTGCGCCGATTTTAACGGCGACAGTTTCCGTTCCTGAAAATTTAGAAGGCCATAGCCTGACAATAAACGGGTCGGCTCATTGGTTGGCCTGCGAAGAAATCTGCGTTCCAGAAGAACAAGAAATATCCTTGACTCTTCCGATTGCAAAACGCCCTTTGATGGCGAAACGCGATGTATTTGATATGGCCATCGCGGCGCAACCTCGCCCTGTTGATTGGCACGCAACCATATCACAAGATAATGCGAATACCGTATTTACCGTGTCTGTTCCGCCCGTGTATTTACATCAAATGACGGATGTCACGATCATGCCATTTGATTACGGCGTGGTGAATAACAGCGCGCCAACAATKGCSSATNYTKRAWSAAMATNKCRWGSWGCRGNTKSRACANATTNNMMRSKGTGRTWWTGMTTTNTNKGMTNATGGCGGTGGCGCCGTTTTTATTAAAAACAGATCAGGGTTCCTTTGTCATACAGGCGAAAGCTGAAACGACGCGCGTTTCTGAATTTTTGGATGTTTCATTATTATTTATTTTGGGGTTGGCGTTTCTTGGCGGATTGGTTTTAAACCTGATGCCATGCGTGTTTCCCGTTTTATCAATGAAGGCCTTAAGCCTTGTGAAATTATCGGATTATGAGCGCCATCACGCGCGATTAAGCGGTTTATCATACGCGGCAGGAATTATAATTTCGTTCCTTTTGGTTGCGGGATTATTGGTTGTCCTTAAAAATGGCGGCGCGGCGATTGGGTGGGGTTTTCAATTGCAAAGCCCAATTGTGATTTCAATTTTATTGGCTGTTATTGTGGCTGTTGGCTTGAATTTATGGGGCGTATTTGAAATTTCGGGCGGGCGTTTGACGTCTTGGGGTTCTGCATTCACATCGGGGAACAGCAACCGCGCATCGTTTTGGACGGGCGTTTTGGCGATGTTGGTTGCAACGCCGTGTACGGCGCCGTTTATGGCCACGGCCATCGGTTATGCCTTAACACAAACGCCCTTTGTGGCCTTATCCGTTTTTGCAACTCTTGGGTTTGGTTTGGCGTTTCCTTATGTTTTATTTTGTTTTGTTCCGGCCGCTCAGGCGATTTTACCAAAACCGGGCGCGTGGATGAACACATTCCGTAAATTTTTGGCCGTTCCAATGTTTATCACGGCGTTTTGGCTCGTTTGGGTTCTGGTTCAACAATTGGGGTTTTTAAACAACCAAATCACAAGCGATGAGCCTTTTACCAACGCACGACTTGAGCAAACATTACGCGATAATCCGAATAAGCCTGTCTTTACCGATATGACCGCGGCGTGGTGCATTACATGTTTGATGAATAAAAAAACATCCCTCACTTCGGATGCTGTGCAAGATGCATTTATTGGCAATGGCGTGATTTATATGGTGGGAGATTGGACGAATAAAAACGCAGAGATCACACAATATCTTGAAAGCTTTAATCGTAATGGCGTGCCGCTATACGTGTATTATGGCGCAACACAAAATGGTAAACGGCCGGCGCCAATTGTGTTGCCACAAATTCTAACGCCTGCTATTGTTCTTAAAACAATAAATGGGAAATAAACCTTATGAAATTTTTATCATTTTTAATCGCTTTATTTATGATGCCTGTTCTGGCCGAGGCGAAAGATATGATCCACATTCAAGATGCGTATATTTTTGAAACAAAGGCATCTTTGCCCGCCGCCGCGGCCTTTATAACTGTGATGAATCATGGTGATACAGACGATRAATTGGTCGCGTTTWAAACGGATATCGTCAAACAGACCGAACTTCATACAATGACGCATGAAAATGACGTGATGAGAATGCGCAAAGTGGACGAATATGATGTAAAGGGGCATAGCGCCCTGATATTATGCCCAATGGGGCATCACATTATGCTGTTTGGTTTGACGAAAGATTTGGTCGCGGGTGATACAGTAAAGGGTACGCTTGTATTTAAACATGCGGGTGAAATTTCAGTGACCTTAGACATTAAAAAGCGTAGTGCAATAAAAACAGATCACGGTCACAGCCATTAAATATATTGACGTATTGCGACTCCTTCTCTATAAACTGAGGGCATGACCCTTACATATCGAAAAATCAAAGAATCTGACATCTCCGCATTTGTAGAGATGGTGGATTGCCCGTATGTTCAGAAAGCGGAATTATTTGTTGGTGCCCAAAAAAGAAAACAACCGTATAGCGATGTTTTTAATATGTTGGTCAAAGAAAACAAAGAACCTGTGTTCCATACGTTTTTAATTTTACGGAACGGTGAGCCCGCGGGATGTTTGTGTCGTGTAAGGACATCGGCGAAACCAGGGGTGATTAGTATCGGTGGCTGGGTTGATAAAAACCATCGCGGACGCGGTGTATTTGGTCGGGCTTTAAAGATGTTGATTGCAGACTTACAAAAAGAATATCCAGACCATGTATTCAGTGCCACAGCAAGGAACGAGAATGCTCCGTCTCTTAAAACGCTCCGCAATATCGGGTTTAGAGAGATAGCCCCTGTCAAAGATCAGGGACCAAAGACAGAATTTGTCTACCCTTAAAATAATCCTTCCCTTTGACATTTGTCGAAAAAATGATAAAAACGCCTTTGGTTACAAATAATAATTAAAGGCGTTYGTTTTATGGCGATGAAAATTGATAGCACGAATATCCGTGAATTGGCGGAAATCCTTAATGATACAGGGTTGACTGAAATCGAAGTTGAAGGGAAAGACATGAAAATTCGTGTGACCCGTGAAGTGACGGTTACACAAGTTGCGGCGCCCGTTGCGATGGCGGCGGCTCCTGTTCTTTCTCCGACTACTGCGGTTGCGGCCCTTGCTGAAGAAACTCCTGCGGCGACTGATGCTTCGCACCCTGGGGCGCTTACATCACCAATGGTTGGGACGGCCTATATGGCGCCTGAACCTGGCGCGGCGGATTTTGTGTCTGTTGGTGACAAAGTGTCCGTTGGTGATACAATTATGATCATTGAGGCGATGAAGGTTATGAACCCAATCAAGGCCACGAAGGCTGGAACGGTTACTAAAATCGTTGCAATTGATACATCTCCGGTCGAATTCGGCGATGTTTTGGCTATTATAGAATAAATAAAAGGGTAATCCCGTATGTTTAAAAAAGTCCTTATTGCCAATCGTGGCGAAATCGCTCTTCGTATTCACCGTGCTTGTAAAGAAATGGGCATTGAAACTGTGGCTGTTCACTCAACCGCGGATGAAAATTCCATGGTTGTTCGCCTTGCGGATGAATCTGTATGTATTGGGCCGCCTGCGGCAAAAGACAGCTATTTAAACATTGCGGCTATTTTAACGGCCGCGGCGATCACAGGCGCCGAAGCCATCCACCCTGGATATGGTTTCTTGTCTGAGAATGCAGAATTTGCCCGCATGGTCGAAGAACATGGCTTTGCCTTTATTGGGCCAAAGCCCGAGCATATTGAATCCATGGGTGACAAAGTTGTCGCCAAAGAAACGGTTGCGGCTTTTGGCCTTCCTGTTGTTCCTGGATCTGCGGGCGCGCTGGAATCAGTTGAACACGCGATTGCAACGGGTGAAGAATGGGGTTTACCCGTGATTATCAAGGCCGCGTCTGGCGGTGGTGGTAAGGGTATGAAGGTTGTTCATGACATGAAATATATGCCCGAGGCTTACTCAACGGCGCGTTCCGAGGCAAAGGCAAATTTTGGTGACGATACGGTTTACATGGAAAAATTCCTTGAAAAACCACGCCATATTGAAATCCAAGTCTTTGGTGACGGAAAAGGCGGCGGGATTCACCTTGGTGAACGGGATTGTTCAATTCAACGCCGTCATCAAAAGGTGATTGAGGAAGGGCCAAGCCCCGTTTTAACCGATGATGAACGGGATTACATTGGCGGTGTATCCGCAGATGTTGTTAAGAAAATGAGCTATCGCGGGGCGGGAACATTTGAATTCTTGTTCGAGGACGGTAAATTTTACTTCATGGAAATGAATACGCGTATTCAGGTTGAACACCCCGTGACAGAAATGATCACTGGGATTGATTTGGTTGCCGAACAAATCCGCATTGCGGCGGGTGAAGAATTGACCATTAATAAAGATCGTTTCCGTATGCGCGGTCATTCGATTGAAATCCGTGTGAATGCGGAACATCCGCGGACATTTATACCGTCCCCTGGGACGATTACGGAATATCATCCTGCTGGCGGCCTTGGCGTCCGTATGGATAGTGCGATTTACAAGGGATATTCAATTCCCCCGTATTATGATTCCATGGTTGGTAAATTGATTGTTCACGGTCGTAACCGCGCTGAATGTTTGAAACGCCTTCATCGTGCGATTGATGAGACAGTGATCGAAGGTATTGAAACAACACTGCCTCTTCATAAGTGGATTATTTCACAACCTGATTTCATCAGCGGTGATTACACAATCCATTGGTTGGAACAACAGCTTGCGAAACTTGACGAAGAAGACGCAAAAAACGCGACCTAAATTTTGTCTAATTCCCGCCGCGATCTTTAATCATTATAAAACCGCTTGCATTTGTTATGCACACTGGTCTATAACATGCCTACCTTGCGGGCTTTTGAGGCAAAAAGTCCGCTGAATTTAAACCAAAAGGAGAAAAATATGCCTTTATATGAAACGATGCTGATTGCGCGTCAGGATTTGTCACCTGCTCAGGTTGATGAATTGGCCGCGGGTTACGCAAAAATCATCACTGACGGTGATGGAACTGTTCTTAAAACTGATAACTGGGGTCTTAAAACTCTGGGTTACCGCATCCAAAAAAATAAAAAAGGTCACTATGTGTTGTTTAACTTTGACACACAATCACCTGCTTTGTTGGAAATGGAACGTCTTATGCGTTTGAGCGAAGATGTTTTGCGTTACATATCTGTAAAAGTTGACGCTTTTGCCGTAGAAGAAGAAGAGCCAGAAACAACAGATGAGAAAAAGGAGGCAGCGTAATGTCAGAAGAAAGATCAACATTTTTCCGTCGTAAAAAAACATGCCCATTCACAGGCCCAAATGCGCCCGTGATTGACTGGAAAGATTCAAAATTATTGCTGCGTTACATTTCGGAACGTGGAAAAATCATGCCAAGCCGTATTACGTATGTTTCACCAAAAAAACAACGTGAATTGTCAAAAGCAATTAAACGCGCGCGCTTTATGGCGTTAATCCCATATGTCAGCGATGGCGGAAACAGATAGAAGAGTGAGAGGATAAAACAATGCAAGTTATATTATTAGAACGTGTTGAGAAGCTCGGAAATTTAGGTGAAGAAGTCTCTGTGAAAACAGGGTACGCCCGTAACTTCCTTCTTCCACAAGGTAAGGCTCTTCGTGCCACTCCTGACAATGTTGCGTATTTTGAAAAAGAACGCGCAGCGATCGAAGCAAAAAATGCGGATAAACGTAAAGCGGCTGAAAAAGATGCAAAAAATGTTGACGGTTTGACTGTTGATTTGGTTCGCCAGGCATCTGAAGGTGGTCAATTATACGGTTCTGTTGCGGCTCGCGATATTGCGGACATCGTAACCGAAGCGTCCAAAGTCACGATCGCTCGTTCGACTGTTGATTTGAACACAAACCTTAAAATGCTTGGTTTGTTCAAAGTGACAATCGCTTTGCACCCAGAAGTTAAAGTAGAAGTCACAGTGAACATTGCCCGTTCATCAGCCGAAGCAGACATTCAGCGTAAAACAGGAAAAGCCCTGATTAATGTTGAAGAAGAAGCCGAAGCAGAAGAGCGCAAGCAAAAAGCCGAAGCCAAATTGGCCGCTGCACAAGCTGAACAAGTTGATGCAACGGACGCGGACGACGCAGATGATGCAGAAACACAAGAGACAACAGACGAAGCCGCGGCTTAAGTTTTTCATCTTTTTTGATTTCTTAAATATTTTAAAACCGCCTTTTGGGGTGGTTTTTTCGTTTCTTGACAAAATCATATGCCCATTGTATTATACATAATGTATTTATTGTTTTTAAGGGTAAAAAGATGAAGAAATTTTCAATTATATCAGCGGCACTTGCGTTTTGCGTAGTGGCCTCCGCGGCCCAGGCCGAAGTTGAACATGATTATATGAATGTTGTGACGGTCAAAACGGTCGGTGCCTTGGATAATATTGGAACGGTTTGTGGATCCAGTGTGGAACGTGTGCCTATCGCTCAATTGCAGGACATCGTTCAAAGCGATAATGTTGATAATATTATTATGATTTCCGGCGGCGGGAATTATTCTATTTTAGCATCAGATGCGAAGGTTGCATTGAATGAAAACATGCTTCACCGCATTGCAGAAGGCTTAACCTATGGTTTTGATGCAGCATTAAAAAATAAAGAAAACTTTGATTTGGAATATTCGCGAGACCTTATTAAGGGTGAGTATAACGAACAAATTTCAATGAAATTGGATGGTACAAAATCTGGAAAAAAATGTGCGGGTTTTGTGAAGATTACGAAATTTAGTCCGAAATAATAAATGTAAAATTGCGAACGATAACCATTGCTAAGCCGCCTTTTGGGGCGGTTTTTTTATGCGGTCATGTTTTGTCCTTCCTTAACGCGCGGTGGCGTTCAACATCCATGCGGTTTTATCGTGGATCGTTTGACGTTGAATAAATAGATCGGCGGTGACTTCATCGCCCATATTGGATGCTTTTTCAATGCCATCGGCCAATCGTTTGGATATTGTTTCGTGATCTTTGGCCAAATCTTTAACCATTTTCATGGCGGCCAATGCCCCTGATTTTGGCAATTTTAATGACGTGGGTTTCGTGATTTCGTCTAGGTTCATGGGCGCGTAATCGCCAATGGCACGAATGCGTTCGGCTATATCATCCATTGCCGTCCACATTTCAGTATATTGATCTCCAAATAATTTATGAAGTGTGTCGAAATGCGGGCCTTCGACATTCCAATGATAGGCATGTGTTTTGAAATAGAGTGTAAAGGTGTCAGACAATATACCTTGTAAGATTTCGACCATTTGCTTTTGATGGTTTTTTTTCAAATAAGCTGTCATGTCGTTTTTATCCTTTGGTGATTGTTTATTTAGTCTTTGCGGCCACTATCCGTTGGTGGTTTTGGCGCGCGGTTATTCATGCCCGATGGCTGTACGCCGCCGCTTGAATTTCCACCCATGCCCATAGATGGGGCTGAAATCTTGAGTTCTTGTTTTGGTGCGGCGGCCAATTCTTGGCTCAGTTCACGTTGTAATTGTGGAGCGAGTTCCAATGTTGCGGGCGATACACCGCGTAAAGTTCCCGAGCTGTCATCCTCGGCACCGAGATCGTCGCGGTGAATAGGTTGTCCAGAAACAACCGTTTTAAGCCAGTGCTGTGCCTGTGCAATGCTCATGACCACTCCTCTACATTTTTGTCTTTGTAATCATTCACGTGAATTAATGGGACGCGATAGGCCTCGTGAATGTGGCGTTTATCCGTTCCAATTAAAAAAAGGTGATTTTTATGCGCGATGTGCGGAATGAAATCTTCCGAAATCGGAACATTAAGATCCAATGTCTCCATTGTTTGTCCAAATTCCAAAGATAGGCTTTGTGTTTGATGATCGAAAATAATACCCGAAACAGGAGAGTCGAATTTTCCCGTTGCCACAAGGCCAACATCTTTATTTTTATTGATAAGGAGATCTATATCCATGAAACGCCATACGCCCTTTTTTGAGTTGCTTTGTACAGTATATGCGAAAGCGCAAGGCAGAGTAAAGCCAGTGTTTTACGCGGCGACATTTTCGGATGTGTCGTCCAATAATAAATCATCATCCATTGTTTCGGATTTGATCACGCGCATGCCATTTTTTTGATAAAAAGGAATGACTTTTTTGTGATTTGTGCTGCGCGTTGTGAGATAAATCCAATCATAATCCTTGAATAATTCGTCAAAGATTTGTTGTAGGAAAAAGTTACCGTATCCTTTGGCGGTGTATTGGGGGAAGAGACCGAAATTTTCAATCTCTATAATATTTTTATAAACGCCGGCAGTTTTTGATGTTTTCGGCAGTGTTATAAGAGTATACCCGATGAGCTGTTCACCCTTTTTAAAGGTTAAAAGCTGCGTGTCGGCGTCATACAGGCGGTTTGAAAGTGCGTCGCGTTCACCTTTGTATTTCGGGCGGCACGTCCATTTCCACGGCGTTCCAACGCGGTCTAGGATGTAATCAAAATACGCCGTGTTCATATCGCGTATTTCCATGCTCAATCCGTCCATCGCGTCTGTCTTATRGAGGGCGCGCCGGTCCTTTTTATTAATCAGGCAGTGATGTTTGATAAATGTACTCATTGTATAGGGCTTTCTATGGCGACATTATCCCATGCAATTTGGCACAAAACACGCATGCTGTTTGCGATGTCGATTTGGTCGATAATAATAATTTGAACATTGTTGTTTGCAAAGCTCACAAAGGCGGCTTTGGATCCGAAAATATAGATTGTTCTGTTCGAAAATTGATCAGCCGGAAAAAATTTATATTTGGCAAATTGGTTCCCAATCAGGCCTTTCTCGCCTTCTTTTACAATGACGCGGAAATGATAATTATTTTTAATGTGTGACATGCGTTCGGAATGCGCGGTGTACCATTCCTCGCCAAGCCATTGAATAATATTTGCGGGCGCACCGTTAAAGATATAAAACTCGCCGCCTTCATTTTGCGCAGTCAGATAAATATTGTCGTAAAATTCTCTCATCCCGTTTGTGCCATTCAAACGTTGGACATTAATGTTCTTTTCCTGAACGCCGTTTTCGATAAAGGCGATGCCGTTGCTGGAACACGCCTCCAGAACATTGATGCGTAAATCATCTTTCACACTATAAAGTTCTTTTTCCATGCGGACGATGGATGGCTTGGACACGCCCGCTTGCTCGGCAAGGTCTGTCTGAGACCATCCTAATAATTGGCGCGCCGCGGCGATTTGCTTTCCATTCGTTAGCATAATAGTGTTTGTATCTTGCGTTTAGCGTTGAAAGTTAATACTTTTTTAACCTTTTTGATACAAAAAGTCAACCAATATTGTTTTTAAGTCAATTAATTACTTGACAGAATGCAACTTAAGTTATATAAATGATGACAGTACAGACCAGTGAGGACGCATAATGCTTGAAGACATGACAAAGATAGACGCAAAAGAAATCATGGAAAAAGACGTAAAGACAATGTCTTACGATGATTTAATGTCGGCTATTCGTTTTTTAGATCAAGAACGTGAAATGTTGGCGGTTAATATTAATATCACGAGCGATACTCACAATAAATTCGATAAACAGGAAAAGATTAACCGCGCGGCCTAAGAAGGTCGCTTTTGTCATTTTAAGTGGGATGTTTGTGTCCCCTATAATAATGTTCTTCCCCACTGACATATCGTATGGGCATGAACATTCCTCTTAAAATGATTTTATCGTCTAATTGATCCAACCGCTCATTTCTCTTTTAATTAAATCAGATAGCAAATCAATATGCGCGGGCGATTCATTGAGGCATGGGATATAGGTGAATTCTTCTCCACCGGCATTTAAAAAATCTTCTTTTTCTTTTATTTCGATTTCTTCCAATGTTTCAATGCATTCAGAGACGAAGGCAGGAGACAAAACTGCGATTCGTTTGACCCCTTTTTGTGCAAGGGATGAAAGAGTTTCGGATGTATAGGGTTGCAACCATTCTTCGGGCCCGAATCGAGATTGGAACGTGGCTTCCCATTTGTCCTTTGTCCATTTTAGCTTCTTGCGCACCAGGTCTGATGTTTCAATGCAGTGATGGTAATACGGGTCACCTTTATCCGTGTATCTTTTGGGAATTCCGTGAAATGACGTTAAAATCACTTGCGGATTTTTGTCCAATTTTTCGATTGCGGTTGTAATCGTGTTGGCCAAGGCATCTATATATTGAGGGTCTTTATACCATGACGGAACAGTCCGCGCGGCAGGTTGGTGAGCAGGTCGAAAATGCGCGGGGTGAGGATGTAGCGCCCCACCACAGCCAGATTGGAGGGCGCATCTTCGGGCTTGGGTTTTTCCACAATATTGATGATGCGCTGATAGCTTTTGAGCTGCTCCACTACCACAATGCCGTAAGAACCGGTTTGCGAGG
>NVSI01000028.1 GCA_002401195.1 Alphaproteobacteria bacterium | reverse complement strand
GTTCCGTTTGGGGAAAAACGTTTTGGCGTATTTTGGCGAACTTCACCCATCGATCTTAGAAAGCTTGGATGTAACAGGCGTTATTGTCGGCGCGGAAATCTTTCTTGAAAAAATACCGCCGGCCAAAGGATCAGGCGCAAAGCCAACATTGAAACTCAGCCAGTTTCAACCGGTTAAACGCGACTTTGCATTTTTGGTATCCGATGATGTAGAGGCAGGAACGGTCATTGCGGCGGCCACAAAGGGCGGCGGAAAATTAGTCTCTAATGTTTCCGTTTTCGATGTTTATCAAGGAAAAGGAGTTCCAGAGGGGCATAAATCATTGGCTATTTCTGTTGAATTCCAACCTGTTGAGGCTACACTGAAAGATAAAGAGATTGAGGAGCTTTCGAAATCAGTGATCGATCAAATCACATTGAAAACAGGGGCAAGCTTGCGTGGATAGGAGAGGTCGCCCATGCATATGATTATACCGCTTCACGCGACGTGTTCAAATCTGGAGGATGTTAATCCCCAGACGCGGATCACCATTTTATCCGAAACGCCCATTCGCGAAAGCGCAGATGAGGTGTATTTGCATCTTGATACGGATAAACATATGGGTTCCCTTGACCTTCAAATGGATAAAAATGGCGCAAGCGTTTTGTTGTCATCGGCCTTTCATTATGCCGAACGTGATGATAATGACGATATTCCGCGTGTGAATGCCGAGGAATACACAGCAAGAGGCGAAGAAATTGCGCGGTCTTTGCATTTTGGATCAGCGGTGGAATATTTGGCGGCGTGGATGAATGAAGACCGAAAACAAACCGCATTAATGCGCGATGTTGATGCAGTTTTGTCTCTGGGCGTTTTATCAAAGTTACCGCAATGGATTCGCCACGATCTTATGATGATTTTAGAATCGGAAACGATGAAGCAAATATTTGCGCATCGATTTTTCGTTGAGGATAAGGCCTCGTCTTTACAACCTGCTTTGGAACATTTGTTGAAAGAGGCGCTGCGCCACAGCGCGAACAGCAAAACAGACCCGCTTATTTCAAAATTAATGAGTAAATCCATGCAAACACCACCTATTTATGATGGAAGCGCAGCCACCTTTCAAAAAGAGGCGGCCCGCCGCATGAAAGCGTTCAGCGCATTTGTTTAGGATCATTCAATCGAATCGCTTGTTTTGGGTGAGGCGCCATGATTTAATAACTCATYATGACAGATGACACTCAAGAATATCGCGTTCTCGCGCGAAAATATCGCCCTCAAAAATTTGATGAGCTGATCGGACAAGAAGCCCTTGTGCGAACATTGACGAACGCCATTGAAAGCGGTCGTATCGCTCATGCATTTATGTTGACAGGTGTGCGCGGTGTTGGGAAAACGACAACGGCGCGGATTATTGCCAAGGCGCTGAATTATACGGGCGCGGATGGCAAGGCGGGCGCAACAACCGGTGATACATCTGATTGTGAAATATGCCAAGCCATTGCCGAAGATCGCCACCCTGATGTCATGGAAATGGATGCGGCCTCGCGCACGGGCGTTGATGATATTCGTGAAATTTTGGACGGTGTCCGTTATGCGCCTGTGTCCGCGCGTTATAAAATATACGTGATTGATGAAGTGCATATGTTATCGAAAAATGCGTTTAATGCGCTTTTGAAAACATTGGAAGAGCCGCCATCCCATGTGAAATTTATTTTTGCAACGACCGAAATTCGCAAAGTGCCTGTGACTGTTCTTTCACGATGTCAGCGTTTTGATTTGCGCCGTGTTGAGGTTGATACATTAAAATCTCACTTTGAAATGATTAGTGAAAAAGAAGGCGTAAAGGCCGATTCGGAGGCATTGGACCTTATTGCACGCGCGGCGGATGGATCGGTGCGTGATGGGCTTAGCCTGCTTGATCAGGCGATGGCTTTGGGCGCACAAGATCAGGTGACGGCCGAAGATGTGGGTACGATGCTTGGCGCGACGGACCGCATTCGTATTTTGGATTTGATTGAGGCTTCGTTTTCTGGTCAACCGCAAACGGCTCTTGAAATCATGCAGGATTTGTACCGGATGGGCGCTGATTCGCGCGTGGTTATTCAAGATATGATGGATATGATCCATGGGCTTAGTATCCTGAGTGTGAACACGGATGCAACTATCGAATCTCTTCCGCATGCGGCGATGGACAAATCCAAAGCGATGGCGGCGCAAATGCGCGCACCGCAATTCCAAAAAGCATGGCAAATTTTGTTAAAAGGCCTAGGTGAATTAAACAACGCTCCTAACGCACAAAAAGCGGCTGAAATGGTTGTTCTTCGTCTTATTTACGCGGCGGACCTTCCTGATCCTGCTGATCTTATTAAAAAGCTGAAAAACGCACCAATCATTCAAAACGGGGCGGCGCCTGTTGTGAATGCTCCGGCGGATGCGGGAGGGAGTGGAAACCAACCTCAATTGCGCGCTATTGCAGGTGGCGGAATGGTCGCTGAGAGCGTGCCAGTCTCTCTTGCTGTGCCTCAAAATCAAACGGCCGAATCCCCGCAAACAATTGAGGGAATGATTCAATTATTCGAAGATAAGGGTGAGATGATTTTATCATCGCATTTATATCAAGACATTGCGTGTTTGAGTTTGAAAAAAGGGCATTTTGAATTTTTTGCATATCCGACATGCCCACCTGAATTTTCCAGTCGTGTGCAGCGATGTTTACGTGATTGGACGGGGGAACCATGGATGTTATCCGTGACGGCGGACGCCAAGGGCCGTGAATCGGTCGCAGCTCAAAAGAAACTTGTTGAGGACACGGCAATGGGTGAGTTAAAATCTCATCCGAATATCACGATGATCTTAAGCGCGTTTCCAGACGCAAAAATTGAAAATATTTACACAAAAGAAGAGGAAAAATAATTATGGATATGGCGAAAATGATGCAGCAAGCAAAAGTGATGCAAGATAAAATGCAGGCGATGCAGGCTGAATTGGCAAATGTAGAGGTCACGGGGCAATCTGGCGGCGGCATGGTGTCGGTTACGATGACATGTAAGGGCGACATGAAAAATGTTACAATTGCACCAGAGGTTATGGATCCAACGGACCCTGATATGGTGGGTGATTTGGTTGTTGCGGCGTGTAATGACGCGAAATCAAAGGCCGATGAAACATTGTCCGAACGTACAAAAGAGATGATGTCATCCATGGGGTTACCAAGTGACATCCAATTACCAATGTAGATTTTAACAATTTTTCTTGACTTGGCGCGTACAATCCCTATTGTGCGGGTTGAATTCAGAATTTTAAGGATATTATCATGGCTAAAAAAGGCGGAAATCAAAAAATTAAACTCGTTTCTAGTGCAGGAACAGGATATTGCTATTACACACGTCGTACAAAAAACCTGACGGAAAAAATCGTTCAGCGTAAATATGACCCTGTTGTGAAAAAGCATGTGTCTTTTAAAGAAGACAAAATCAAATCATAAGAATTTGATTGTCGCATAAGAATTTTAAAAGCCCTGCGTTGTTTCGCGGGGCTTTTTTTGTGCGTGTTTATATTTTGAAATGCTTGAGGGCTTGGTTCGTGCCCGTCACAATGGCGCCATTGAGGTAATTTTCTTTGGCATAGCTGAGCCGTTTTTTTGTTTGCAAATCAATCATATCACCGCCCATGGCCAATAACATGGCGTGCGCGGCCGCCGTGTCCCATTCATAGGTCGGGACAAAGCGCGGGTAAATATCGGCCTTTCCCTCGGCAATCAGGCAGAATTTAAGTGTGCATCCGCGTGTTACGGTGTTTTGGACCTTGTGCCCTTCTATAAAGGGTTGAACACGTGTTGAAAATTTAAGGGACGCGCCTGTGACCACGATCACACCATTATCTGCGTCATAATCATGGAGGGAGAGCGCAATATCGTTTAAAAAGCTTCCTCCAACGGTTTGCCCGCCATAATAAAAATCTTTCGTGGCGGGGCAATACATGGCGCCGAATACGGGCACATCGTTTTCAATCAGGCCAATATTAACGCAGAAATCTTTGCTGCCTTTGATAAATTCTTTCGTGCCGTCCAAAGGGTCAACAAGCCAGAATGTGTCCGTCGCGGTCATGATGGGGGACAGGTCGGCCTCGGCTTGTTCTTCGGCGATGACGGGAATGCCCGGGGTTAATTCATTTAAACGCGCGATAATAATGGCTTCGGAGGCGGGGTCAGCCAATGTGACGGGGGATCCGTCGCCTTTATGCGTGATACCTGCATCCGTGTCGGACGGAAAAAATGGCATGATAGCGTTTCCAGCCTCAATACAGATGTTTTTGATGTTGGTAACAAAGTCGATGCTGTATTTCATTTATTTTTTACGCTTATGTTTCGGTGTTGTTGTTTTCTTTTTCTTTTTATTGAATTTCTGTCCGCCTTTTTTACCACGAGGGTAAGGTTTGTGTTCAGTATGACGCGAAGGTTCCTTCCCTATAAATCCTGGGATTTCCGCGCCATTATTGGCATTCACAAGTTCAAGGATTGTAGACCCAGTCAGGCGATCAGCCTCTTTAACACGGACGGTGACGGGCGCGCAGAGGCGAAAGACGCGTTTACGGCGACGTCCAATCAGGGCGCGGGCATTTTCATCGTGAATATAATAATCATCGGGGAGTGATCGAATAGGGACAAGACCGTCTGCGCCATTTTCATCCAAGCGCACAAAGAGGCCAAATTTTGTGACGCCGCTAATTCGCCCGCTAAATTGAGCGGAAATTCGTGTTTCTAGATAGGATGCAGTAAAGCGATCGACAGCGCTGCGCTCGGCTTCCATCGAATTCCGCTCGGTCTTTGAAATATGGTCGGCAATTTCGGCAATTGTGACTTCTTCTTCCTTGCTTAACCCGCCTTCGCCGAGGCCATAGGCACGAATAAGGGATCGGTGGACGATCAAATCCGCATATCGCCGAATGGGGGATGTGAAATGCGCGTATTTTGTCAGCGCCAATCCGTAATGCCCATTATTATCGGGGCTGTAAACGGCCTGAGATTGGGATCGTAGAATGATTTCATTCACAAGATGCGCGTGATCCATGTCTTTGGCCTTGTGAAGGATGCTGTTTAACACAGATGGTTTTGGTACGTTTCCACGGGCAAGGTTTAAGCCGAATCCTTCTAAAAACTGGCTGGCGCTATCGATTCGTTCGCTGTCTGGTTGGTCATGTACGCGATAGATACAGGGGGCTGACTTCGCCTCCAAAGCCATGGCGGCGGCGACATTGGCCAAGATCATAAATTCTTCGATCATTTTATGAGCATTAAGACGCGTACGGAGCGTAACACCTGTCATGATGCCTTCATCATCGATCATGATTTGACGTTCCGGCATTTCGATATCCAATGCGCCGCGTTTCTTTCTGGCCTTTTCCAATATCTCAAAGGCCGCGTGCATGGGTTTTAAAACATCGTCGATTAAAACATCCGTGACATCATCGGTCACGCCGTCAAAGGCGGCCTGTGCCTGTTCGTATGTCAGACGCGCATGAGATTTCATGAGGCCGCGAAAGACGCGATATTTTTGAAGCTCTCCGCGTTCGTCAATCCAGAGGTGAAAGCCCATACAGGCGCGTGTCTCTTTTGGACGCAAGGAACATAAATCGTTTGAGAGGCGTTCAGGGAGCATCGGAACAACACGATCTGGAAAATAGGTGGAGTTACCACGGTGCTTTCCTTCGCGCGCAAGGGCGGTGCCTTCGCGTACGTAATGGGCAACATCGGCAATCGCGACGATGATATGAAATCCGCCATTTTCGGTTTGTTCGGCAAACACGGCATCATCAAAATCGCGGGCATCCGCGCCGTCAATCGTGACGAGTGGAATGTCGCGAATGTCTTCGCGTTTTCCAAGGGCGGGCACTGTCATTTCCTCTGTCTCGGCAATCACATCTTCGGGGAATTCGGGGTTCAGGCCCTTTTCAAACATCGCAATGATTGAAATTGCCTTTGGGTCATCGTCGTGACCAATAATTGTTTTGAGGGTCGCTGTTTCCTTTTTAAGAGATCCACGCCCCGCTTCTTGGTCCAATGTGACTTCGACCAAATGACCATCGACAAGCTCGGCTGGTGCATCAATAAGGCGATAGGTGTTGCGGTCGCTTTTATTCACAGGTTCAATCATCCATGCTTTTGCGGTTTTTAGGGCGCGGCCAAGGATATTGCGGCGTTTGACCTCGCCAAGGACACGCATCAAAAGGCCAGTGACGACCTCGTCATCGCCGCGTGTTTTTAATTTAACAAGAATACGATCGCCAGCGGCGCATGATTTTTTACCGCGTATCTCTATAATGATGGGGTCTGTGATTTGTGATTTAAGGGCGGTGTCATCGGTCGGAAGGGCCAAAACGTCACCATCGTCATTGATTTCAATGACTTCGAATACAGCAATCGCAGGGATATCCTGCTTATCCGCAAGATGGTATTCTTTGCGAGAGTTTTTCTTGATTGATCCAGCCTCCATTAAATCGCGAATCGCATCCTTAAGCTCGATCCGCGCATCGCCTTTCAGGCCAAACGCCTTTGCCAAATCGCGCTTGGACATCGGAGTTTGTATTCCTTTGAGATAATCGAAAAGTTGTTCAGTGTTTATTCTTGACATATTTTATATTTTTCCTTATGACACTAGTATGACAGACGCACGACCGATTTCATATAAAACTCTTGCCCCAAGCGATGATCTCGCCGCAGGGATGATTGATGTTTTGCAGGTGATGGGCGCTCTTCACCCTGCGCTGATGCTTGAAGCAAGAGAAGAAATTAAAAACCCGATTCAAGACCGCGCTATCAAAGACTTAATGAACCTTCCTGTGAAGGAGCGAATGCGCCTGATGACTCTTGCGCCCTATATGAATAAAGTCGGTGGCTCCCCTTTGGCATATTCCGCGGAGGATATAAGGTTTCTTTTGACGGCAACGATGCCGTACCCAAAATCGATGGAGCATGAGGACGAGATACGTGTGAACACTTTGGTACCGCAGGCCAAAAAATATGTAGAGAAATTAGATGGAAGATTGAAACGCAAGGATAAACACGGGTTTATCACGACGATTTCACAGGCTTGCCGTGATTTTACATGGGCTTCATTAGGGCGMTTATATTCTGAACGGTTGACGGTCCATACATATGAGAAACCGTATAATCCTGAAATGGGGAGAGTTGAAACGGCTTATTTTTCGTCGAATAGGCGCGATTTGAGAATTTCATTCAATGTATCGGACGATGCCTTTAAACATAGTGAATATTATAAATCGGGCATTGATGCGGTCTGCGTTGCTCTTCATGAGGTTGCGCACTTTGAACAACATGTACGTTTTCTTGAAAAATCTTGGTCAAGTTTGCTTGAACAAAAGGCGTTAAGCCGTCCTGCCGCTCAATTTAATGTATTTGGTTCGCAATTTTACAGCCAACCAGAAGAAAGTTTCATTAATTATTTACTCAATCCAAAGGAACGCCAGGCGCGGTATCGTCAATATAGAGCGTTAGATATATTGCGCGGTGAAACGCCAAAAACAGAAATTGAGTATTTAAAAGGCTATCTAACGCCAGCGATTCCTAAACACTTGGTTTCAAAAATGAACGCCATATATCCGCATATTTAAGGGGGCATTCGAATGAAAGACGCAAAAAAGGCGATGGCCTATAAAACACTGCACCATGTGGGCGCTCCCGTTAAAACGGCAAAGGCAATCTTGGATTTTAAAAATCAATTTAATGATGTTTCGAGCGTGCCTTATGAAGAGATGAGCCGTTCTTTGAAAACATTGCATGAAAGTGATGGCGTTTCCCCTAAGAATGAAAATTTGATCATAAGGGCAAAGGCGGCTCTTTTATACGATATTGAATATCCTGAACTCTTAAGGAAGCGCGATTTACGCGCGGCGGCAAGGATTGATCCTTATAAAGGCGATTTCATCAAAAGGCTTTCATCCGCGATAAAATCGGGAGACCAAGAGAAAATTCAAGAGGTGTATACGGCCGTCACGCGCGAGGTTTGCACGATTTTTGTGGGCCAAAAAAAAGCAAATAATCTGAATGTTTCATTTTTTGAAATGGATACTGATGAAGAGGGAGCATGCGCCGCGCAGTTTCTATCAAGGGTCTTCTTGACCACTCGCCCGACGATTCAGTATAATATTCATCCCAACAGTATCGCAAAGCCACCATATGCCTTAAGTGGTTATTATGCCTTGGGCCTTATTGTGCATGAATTAACGCATTTCGAGCAAGATGTGTATTATAATAAATCAAATAACCCATTGAAAAACATCTGTAAATTATTTCATGATAAAGCCTCAAAACAATTTATTCTCTTTGGAAAAGATCATTATCGTTTTACAAAATCTGAAGATAATATGCATCTCTATTATTTAAATCCCATAGAGCGCCAAGCTTTTTTTAGGCAGAATTTAGTTCAGAACCCTTTTGTAAAGTGGGGAAATTTTTCTGAGAGAGCTTGTTTGGATCAAAAATTGAATAAACCCGCCAAAATAAATTGACATATAGCAAACATTAATGTATAAAACTTTTCATGATTTATGTTTCTCCTTTTGTTAAAGAATTAAAATCCCTGATGGATAATGACCAAGGTGAAGAGGCCTGCGCGGATCTTTTACATCACCAAAACTGGCGTGAACTTTATGAAACGCCATTTTCCGATCGGTACCATCTTGTCCATGAAATGATCTGTAATATTGTCGTTGGAAAAACTATTACAGAAAACGATATATTCCAAAATGAGATGTATTCCAATGCGATTACGTTTTTGATGATGTCTATTCCTTATGAGCCGTTATCGAATGACGAACAAAATCATGCAAAGGATATTGCAGGATTTTTGAGTGAAGAGGATTGTTTGGGACAAAGCTGTGTTGATAACAAGCTGATTAAAGCCAAAAAAATAGCCAATTTTTATTTAGAGCAAGAAGGCGTTGTTAATAATATAAACATGGGCGTTTACGACATTAAAAAAACGGCATCAGCGCATATTAAGGATTTTTTTAACAATAATGCGGCCTTTTATTACGGATCCTCCTTGTGTGACCATGAAAATATCAATGACTTCGAATTTTTTGCTCCTCTTTTAGAACGCAATAATATCATGTTTAACGTAGGGTATTTTAAGGAGTCGGATGATTTTAAAATTATCTCGACGGCGCTTCACGAGACGCGGCACTATGTACAAGGTGAACGCCCAACACCGATACAAGAGAAACAATTTGCCACAGGTGTCGAAAGGCGCATCGTGCGTTATGATGATGTTCTTCCATACCATATTTCAATGACGGAGCGTCAGGCCTATGCCTTTGAGGGATGGCTTTCAGATTCCGTTGCGGGGGATTCGTTGCGGAGTGAAGTGCAAATTACCTGCGATAATATGTTGGATAAAGACAGGTGTGAATCGGGTCTTGTTGATGCGATTTATGATTTCAATGATTGTGCATCACAATGGCGTGCAGAGCGGCCGCCCGAGGTAGAATATTCGCCTGATAGAAGGCCGCAACTTGTTGCTTAGCGGCTTTAAACTCGGCATTTTCATGGTTGTTAATCACTTCCATTTGCTTTTGAAGCGCAATATGCCCTGCAACCACCCCAAATAAATTTAAAAACGGCGTCGCGATAAAGCTTGCTTGTTCTTGATCCAATGTCGCTAAATGGTGCGCCGCTTGTTTCAATAGGTTGATACCTTCGTAATTTTCGTGTGTGGCAATCCATGCGGTTAACGCCGCGCCTTTGTCACGCATTATTTTGCGGAATACAAGATCCAAGGCCTGAATGCCGTTTGTGCCTTCATAAATGGGTAAAATACGCGCGTCACGATAATATTGAGCGGCGCCTGTTTCCTCTACAAATCCCATTCCACCGTGAATTTGAACGCCAAGGGATGTGACCTCCAACGCATTATCGGTACACCATGATTTAACAACCGGAGTCATCAGATCAACAAATTCTTGGGCGTCTTTATTGCCGGCTCTGGCTGTATCCAAATTAAATGCGGCTTCCAATGTCATGGCGCGCCCTGCTTGCGTTAATGCATCCATGGTCATAAGCATACGTTTGACATCAGGGTGGTTTTTAATGGGGGCTTGTCCCCCTTGCACGCGTTCAGCGGCGAAAATGGACGCATGTTGAAGCGCCCGTTCTGCAATGGCAACACCTTGTAATCCAACGGATAGGCGGGCGTTATTCATCATCGTGAACATGTATTTGAGGCCCATATGCGGCTGACCCACCAAATATCCGATTGCGCCATCATTGTCACCAAATTGCATGGTGCATGTGGGGGATGCGTTTATCCCAAGTTTATGTTCGATCCCTGTGCAGGTCACATCGTTACGCGATCCGTCTTCTAATATTTTCGGCACAATAAACAGGGATATTCCTTTGACCCCTTCGGGCGCATCGGGCAGGCGCGCAAGAACAAGATGGATGATGTTGTCCGCCAAATCATGTTCGCCATAGGTGATAAATATTTTTTGTCCGAAAATACGATATGACCCGTCACTGGCGGGCTCTGCCTTTGATTTTATCGCGGCTAAATCTGATCCGGCCTGAGGTTCTGTCAGGTTCATTGTCCCTGTCCATGTTCCCGAGATTAATTTTTCTAGATATGTTTCTTTTAAATCGTCCGAGGCGTGGGCTTCGATCGCTTCAATCGCGCCTTGGTTAAGAAGAGGGCATAGGCCAAAACTCATATTCGCGCCTTGCCACATTTCCTGAACGCAAAAAGCAATCGTCCATGGCAGGCCTTGTCCGCCGTGATCGGGGGAGAAAGGAACTGAATTCCATCCACCATCGCGATAGGCGTTATACGCCTCGATCCATCCTTTTGCAGTTGTGACTGATCCGTCTTCGTGGCGGATTGATCCGTCTTGGTCCCCGCTATGATTAATGGGGGCAAGGACATCACGTGCAAGTTTTCCGGCCTCTTCTAACACGGCGTCGATCAAATCTTCGTCCAGATCGTCTTGTCCAGGGAGGGCCTGTAGGGCGCTCACGCTGATAGAGTTTTTAAGGATAAAAAGTTGATCTTCGATGGGGGGTGTATAGCTCATGAAGAAAAGTATATCAAATTTCGCCACGACGTCACGTTGAATTTATGACGGTGGTTGAATTGAACCGTAACCACAACGGCTGGACTTGATGGCCCAATCAACTTTTTCTATGTCATGGAAATCAAAGAAACCTAATTTCCGCCGCCATAAAATGTCGGATGCGTCTTGCATATTGGGTGATACCCCTTCGGTATAGTATGAAAATGGGTCAATGAGGACCATTTCATTTTTGCGATGTTGTGTGCGCACCATTATGTTTCCGCCATGTAAATCAAGCGTTGGGTCAAATTCTTTGTTCTGAGARTAAGCGGTACTATGAAACGCATAGATGGCGGTCATGGCTTCTTTTAAAGCGGGGTCTTTTTTTAATATACGGTCTATGGCCTCGGGCCCTGACTGTATAAACGGGCGGCCGATCAAGTTTTTGAGGATGGTGTATTTTTGCGCGGTCTTTCGTTTGATGGTCTTTGCGTTGGCCTCAGTTAATGGTTCCAGTTCAACGCAATAGGTGCCGTCATCAAGGAAAAAATCATCCTCGATATTTTGAAAGTAAGGGTTATCAGGGAAGGCGCGTGCAACATCGACGTAAAGGGAAAAATCTTTCCACATACCATTATTAATACGGAGAGCTTTTGTGGAGTCGGCGTTCACAAAAACAACAGTTTCACCGCGGCCTCGTTTGATTTCGCTATATTTTACGCTCACGATTTTCCAATCGTTAGAGAGCAAATAGCGCATTAAACGCCACTGGGAACTGCATTTTTCAAATTCATTTTTCATAGTGATTGTATTTTTGGCACGGGTTTTGCAAATAATCAAGCATTATGAGTATTGGAATGACATCATCAATCAGTGGCGCGTCGCAAGAGGTTTTGAATGCGATTAAGAACGCGTCATCAAAAACAGGAGTTAGCTTTGACTACCTGGTGAATCAGGCGCGCGCGGAAAGCTCGTTTCGGACGGATGCCAAGGCCAAGACAAGCAGCGCGACAGGATTGTACCAATTCATTGACCAAACATGGCTCGGTACGGTAAAACAACATGGGTCAAAACATGGTCTTTCTGACGCGGCGTCAAAAATTCAAAAAGATTTTCAAGGGCGTTTCTTTGTTGCAAATGACGCGGATAAAGCGTCAATATTGGATCTTCGTAAAAACCCTCGCATTGCGTCGCTTATGGCGGCTGAATTTGCATCAGGAAATCAAAAATACCTTGAGTCGAAAATTGATCGTGATGCCAATTCAACGGATTTATACTTTGCACATTTTCTTGGCGCGGGCGGCGCGTCAAAGTTCCTGAGCGCTATGGAAGATGACCCAGATCAGGCGGCGGCCCCTTTGTTAAAGTCTGCGGCCAATGCAAATAAAAATATCTTTTATAATTCAAATGGTTCTCAAAAAAGCCTAAACCAAATATACAAGAATTTTGAAGCGAAATTCTCGAATGTCACAAAGGGTCAAGGGATCGTTCCTGATACGGAAATGGTTGCGGATGTGGCTGTCTCATCGTACCGTGTTGATCCTCAATTTTCGAATTTTTATTCATCACCAGTGGATGAATTTGTCGGCGCATTACCATCGATGCCATCATTGAAAAATGATGCGTTATTTTCGTCTTTATTTGGAAATAGTGACATTACAAGAATGCAGAATCAGATCATTGATCCTGTGTCGTTTTTGATGTTCACACAACTGGATGTGCCCAAATAACCTTGTAGATTTTGACGTATCCAGTGACCTGAATTTGCGTCTCTCTTTAAAAAGTAATCCCACCAAGATAGCGCCAATATTTTGATTTGATCTTTATGATTATCCATCCCGTCATAGTCAGAAAGCTGTCCGCGTGACCCGTTAAAGACCATATGGTCGGCCCCCTCAAGGATCACAGACATTTGCATTGCGTTATTTGTTGATCCCGCATATTCGAATATTTCATCGCGTAAATGTTGGATTGGGCCGTCCAAGGGACTGTGATCTTCGCTTCCTGTGAGGTGAAGAAGAGGGAGCGTCATATCGCCGTATATCTCGCTTGCGGGGTTTTTAAGTCTCGAATTTGGAACGGGGCTGTACGCAATGCCTGCGATAAATCGTTCCTCAGTTAAATCCAAAAGATCGGGGTTGCCTGTGCGTTGTCCGCTCATAATTTGGGTGGTCATTGCACCGAAACTGTGGCCGCTCATACCAAGGCATGATAAATCCATGGATGTTGGGCATTCGATATCGCCATTTTCAAGGCTGTCCAGTATGAATGGGACATCAAGATAGCGGTTAAGAACGTCTTCC
>NVSI01000027.1 GCA_002401195.1 Alphaproteobacteria bacterium | reverse complement strand
ATCGCTCTTGGTGGCCTTGGTGGAATTTTATTCGTCCTTGGGTTTGTTGCCCAAGAAGCGGGCGGAAACATGATCTGGCTTCCTTTTACTGAATTCAAATTCATCAGCGCCAAACTTGGTGGCGTCTTGGCCATGTTTGGGTCAATCGCCGCCCTTGCTTTAATGCCATGGGTTGATTGGCACAAAGTTCGCTCATCACGATTCCGCCCTCTCTACCGAATCGCATTAATTGTATTTCTTGTTGATTGTGTTGTTCTGGGGATCATGGGCGCGAAACCCGCTGAACAGCCTTGGGTTATTATCTCACAGCTTGCGACGCTCTATTACTTTGCATTCTTCTTTGTGATTTTGCCTCTCCTTTCACGTATTGAAAAAGAATCGAAACTACCGACAAGTATTTATGCTTCTGTTATAAAGAAAACTGCCGTGGTTGCTTTGGTTATTGGTTTGCTCTGTGCGCCTTTAACAAATAAAGCCGTGGCCGCAGACGCCGCGCCGACACCGCCACATCAGGCCTGGTCTTTTGATGGCATCACAGGCACGTTTGATAAGGCCGCGATGCAACGTGGATATCAAGTGTACAAAGAAGTCTGTTCCGCATGTCACTCTATGGACCGCATTGCATACCGTAACCTAAGCGCCCTTGGATATAACGAAGATCAAATCAAGGCCATCGCATCTGAATATACCGTAATGGACGGCCCAAACGACGAAGGCGACATGTTTGAACGTGCCGCCCGTCCGTCCGACCGTTTCAAATCTCCGTTCGACAATAAAAATGCCGCACGTTACGCCAATAATGGCGCCCTTCCACCGGATCTTTCATTGATCGTAAAGGCACGCCACTATGGCGCCGACTATATTCACGCTCTTTTAACGGGATATACAGACGCACCAGAAGGCGTAACCCTTAACGCGGGCATGAGCTATAATACCTATTTCGCAGGACACCAGATCGCCATGGCCGCACCATTAATGGATGATCAAATCGCGTATGCAGACAACACCCCTGCGACGGTCGAACAAATGTCATCTGATGTTACAACGTTCCTTGCATGGGCATCCGAACCATCACAGGATCAACGAAAAAGAATGGGAATCAAAGTTGTTTTGTTCCTTATCTTCCTTTCATTTCTCATGTATCTGGTGAAAAAGAAAGTCTGGAAGGACATTGAGAAGTAGAAATGTTTTCATTTTAAATCTATTTAAAGCCCCGTTTTGGGGCTTTTTTAGTGCCGAATCTAATAATTCCATAAAATTCGAACTATTGTTCAATATATCTTAAATGTTTACCTCCATAATTTGCCATAGAGTTAGAATTTGTAACAAGGCATGGGAGTCTTATATAATAAAGCTATGACACAAGATATGATGACATATGAACCGCAAGGGACAGCGCACGAAACGCCAAAGGATATTGAGGCCTTTTTGTTATTGGATAACCCCAATGATGCTTATATTTTTCATGAGCATTCGTTTGGCGCCACTCTATCATGGCTTGAATATGACCTGGAAACAGGTCGTCTTGATTTTATCGCCGAGGATGGCGATCTTAGAAATTTTGGTATCCCCGTCAGTAAAGACATTGGGGCCTACCTTCAAAACATTCATTCAATTTGTGTCGCCCATAAAAGTGGCGGCAACGTTATTAGCGAAGTGGATTTACCACTCATCACGCACAGGAGTTAAGAAATGAAATCACAAGGAATACTCAGTAATCTTCACAATAAACTCTCCTCGGGAACCGCATTCCCAATGCTTCAAGGTTTGGACAACAAAGGAAGCATGTTTATACAACAGATTAAACAGAACGGTCCCGGAGCCTTGGCACCCAGCGCCAGGCAGAAAACACCGACGGCAAACAAGCTCGGTTAAATCTTGTCATTGCCTGAATCGCGAATGTGATTCTAAGGCAATCTAGGGTGTTTATTATTGTTTCTGGTTTCCCTTAGAATTTGATTTATCAAATTCAGGGAACGACGAATGATAATAAAAATCCAAATAGAATCAGTCATTATAAAAACATATTCTCAAAACCGTCATGGCGTGTTAAAAACGCACCATGACATCACATCCAATCGAACATATTCGAAATTTCGCCATTATTGCCCATATTGACCATGGGAAATCGACGCTGGCTGACCGCCTTATTCAAACCTGTGGAGGCCTTGAAGATCGCGAGATGAGCGAGCAAGTCCTCGATAACATGGACATCGAAAAAGAACGCGGCATAACGATTAAATCGCAAACTGTCCGCCTCTCCTATACCGCCAAAAACGGTATCACATATCAATTAAACCTGATGGACACGCCCGGGCATGTTGATTTCGCCTATGAAGTCTCACGCTCCCTCGCTGCGTGTGAAGGTTCCCTCCTCATTGTTGATGCCACACAAGGGGTCGAGGCACAAACATTAGCGAATGTGTATCAGGCCATGGACAACGACCATGAAATCATCCCTGTCATTAATAAAATCGACCTACCTGCCGCCGACGTTGAAAAGGTCAAAGCACAAATCGAAGACGTGATCGGCATTGATGCGTCCGACGCGTTGGAAGTGTCTGGAAAATCTGGCCTTGGAATTGATGATTTATTAGAAGCGATCGTCGCACGCCTTCCTGCCCCCATAGCAGTCGAAGAAAAACCAACACAGGCTTTATTGGTCGATAGTTGGTATGATTCTTACCTTGGCGTGATGATTTTGGTTCGCGTTGTCGAAGGACACTTGCGCAAAGGCCAGAAAATCCGATTTATGAGCAACGGCGCCACACGTGAAATTGACCGTGTTGGCGTTTTTACTCCCAAACACCTTTTGGTGGACGAACTTGGCCCTGGTGAAATGGGCTTTGTCACGGCCTCCATCAAAGAGATTTCCGAAACAAAGGTCGGCGACACCATCACGGATGACAAAAAACCATGCGAGATCGCATTGGATGGTTTTAAACCGTCTGTCCCGATGGTGTTTTGTTCTGTCTTTCCCGTGGATGCATCCGATTACGAACATTTACGCGACAGCCTTGGAAAATTGGCCTTAAACGATGCGTCATTGCATTACGAAGCCGAAAGCTCGCAAGCCCTTGGCATGGGATTCCGCTGTGGTTTCCTTGGTCTTCTTCATATGGAGATTATTCAAGAGCGCCTGAGCCGTGAATTTGATCTTGAACTCATCCCAACTGCGCCAAGCGTTGTTTACCGCCTGCACATGAATGACGGCGGCGTTAAAGAACTTTATAATCCTGCCGACATGCCGGACGTTGTTTACATCAAAGAAATCGAAGAACCGATGATCAAGGCTACGATCCTTGTCCCCGATGAATATTTGGGTGGGTTGCTGCAACTGTGTCAGGAACGCCGCGGAACGCAAATCGACCTGACATATGTCGGCGCGCGCGCGATGATCATTTATCGCCTGCCCCTCAATGAAGTTGTGTTTGATTTTTACGATCGCCTGAAATCCATCTCTCGTGGCTATGCCTCATTGGATTATGAACTGGACGGGCATCAAGTCGAAGATTTGGTCAAAATGGACATTCGCGTGAATGACGAACCCGTTGATGCATTGGCCACAATTGTCCACAGRTCCCAAACCGAACGCCGTGGGCGCCAAATGTGTGAACGCCTCAAAGACCTCATCCCCCGTCAGATGTTTAAAATCGCCATTCAGGCGGCCATTGGCGTGAAAATTATCGGACGCGAAACATTAAGCGCCTTGCGTAAAGACGTGACCGCAAAATGTTACGGTGGAGACATCAGCCGTAAGAAAAAATTGCTAGAAAAACAGAAAAAGGGTAAAGCAAAAATGCGCCAATACGGGAATGTCGAAATCCCACAAAGCGCATTCATCAACGCCCTTAAAATGGGCGATGGGTGAGTAAATTTCATGTTAATAAAATGGAAACTGCCAAACGTCAAATGCATACAGCAATTGACTTATTCTTTGGAAATGGCGATTCAATCTCAATACACACGTTAGCCGCAGCCAGCGGAACTATACTCAGAGACCTTTGTAAAAAAAATAGAGAATCCACTATCTATTACAAAAATCTTATGAGTGCGGTTGAGAGTGTTTACGCTGAAGATAGAACCCCATTAAATGAATTTTGGTCCGCATACAATAAAGCAGCTAATTATTTCAAGCATGCAGAGAGAGACAGTGACATAATTTTAACTAACGTGAACGAAAGCATGAATGAGGGAACACTAATTTGGAATTGCTTATTTTACAAAGATTTGGGGCATGAGCTAACAAAAAAAATGCAGTTTCTCATGGGCTGGGCCATAGCTTGCTCTCCTGGTTCCGCCGAATATTTTAATAACAGTGAAAGTAAGGCAATATTTACCGATGTAAATAGCTCCCTATATAATATTCACTTACTGGAAAGAGAAGATCGGATTTCTATAGGTAGAAAGCTTTATAAAGATGTACTATTTAATTAAAAAACATAGCCCTCACCTAAACCATCACCCGTAACACAACCCGGTCAGGGTCGATCATGACTGTTTTGGATGCTTTGCGCGGCAATGGGATTCCGCACCCGCGGCAAAACATCATCAACGCCGCCGCCATGAAATCGCGACTATAGGTCAACATCGATTTATCACCCGTTTGCGGATTTTCGATATAGACATTAATTTTGTTGGCATCCAGCCCATCTTCTTCTATTTTTTTAATGATTCCGGGGCTTGGGCTTGGTGTGTCATCGCTTTTCATTGAAAGCTTATAAATAGCCTGATACGTTTCACTCATATCAAAAATAACACGGCGATCTTCACGGGGCATTTTTGTTCCTTTATGCATGTTGCAAGCGTTGTATTTTTCTTATCTTAGTTTAGTATAGAGAGAAGAAATGAAAAGGATTTTTTAAAGCGATGACCATACCTTCAGTAAATCAAGACACATCCGAGAAATCACCAGACGAAAAATTAACAGATTTAGAGCGTTTTATCGCACGCCGTTTTGATGAAATCTCTATGGAGATTGAGGCTACATCTCAATTAATCGAAATGGGCGAAGAAGATGCGCAAAAACGTTTCGGCGATATGCTGGGCGCGATGCACTCTATTACTTTTTCTGGGGATGGAAGCACATCTGCGAATTCTGGCGCTGAATTAGAAGCCGTGATTAAAGAAACAGAAGACGCCGCAAACACAATTATGGATGCCACAGACCGTATCGCCAGCCGCGTTCAAGAACATCTTCCTGAAAAATCCAGCGAATATGATCAAGATATCCAAGACATCATGCTGGCCTGTAGTTTCCAAGACCTAACAAGTCAACGCGTGAGCATGGCCCTGGAGGCCATTCGTAACGTTGAAAGCCGCATGACGGATACATTAGAAAAATTTGGAATCACCATCAAGACGCATAAAGATAATCTTGATGCAAAGACAGGCGGCGGCACAGACGACCTCACGCCAGAATCAGCAACATCACAGGATGATATTGATTCTCTTTTTGATTAAAAATCAAGCGCTTACCCTTTTCTTGCCTCAGTTTATGTATATTTAGTTCGAATTCAAACTAATGTTAAAAACATCTTCATAGTTTTCCAATAAGATTAATAGACATTAAGAGAAAAAAGGGCATAATATGAGTAATCCAGATCAACAAAGACAAGCGCAACTGCAGGCACAAATGACAGTATCATTGAACGAACTTCGTGCGAAGACTGCCACTCAAATGATTGAGGCGCTTGACCGTATTGAACAACGTCCCCGCATTAAGGGTGACGGCGCCCTTCCGACACTGGCCGGTGATAGCCGCCTGAACAGAGACACAAGCGGTGGCATGCTTATTGGTGCGGCCATGGGTATCCCTGGACTTTCTGGTATGACTGAGGCCGCCATTGATATTGGCGCAGAACTTTTTGGATCACGTAAAGCAACACGCGCCCGCCCACAAGATAACAATGTTCTTTCAATCAAAGAAATGGCAACAATTCGCGATAAAAACAAGCAAGACATTCAGTTATTCGCCAGCCTTGGTGAGAAATTAAACCTTTTAGATACATATATCTCTAGCGGATATTCAAAAGGATCATTCATGGGCGGCGCGCTTCTTCCAATCGAAAATGGCCCAGAACAAGAATACAAGCCATCTGAAAATAATCAGAAATTAGCGCACAACCAAAATAAAATCGCGATGCCAATGCCAAAGGTCGCATAATCCGGTTATAGACTTATTAACGGTTTTCATTGATAATAAGGGCAATTAAACAATGGCCCTTATTTATGATTCTAAGTACATCCCTTCTTCGTGAACGAYTCACGATCCATCATCCTAACAAAGCAGGCGCACAAATCGTGCAGGCCATGGGAAACCGTATTCTTCTTCCTCTTGTATCCAAAAATGGACAAATCAAAGAACGCCTCATTATTCGCGCGCATTCCATGCATATGACACTTCGCTTGGCCGCTCTTGTGACCAAAGAATTCCACGAAAAAGGCCCCATTCTCAATCGCCAGCAACCTTTCTCATGGAAAGATGCGTGGTATGATTTAACATCCGATTTTGAACGCCCTCACGTCCCTGAAACATGGTGCGCCGTTTATAATAATGGCCGCACAGTTTACAGCGACGGGGAATATCACCCATTTTTAGACGTGATCGAACAATGTGATATCAAAAACCGCGCTGAATATGATCGCGCCGTTGGGATTGCCGAGGGTATTTTTAAACAAGCGGGAAAAACCGTCCAAATTAATCACGATGCAAATATCGCCCTTGTGATTGGTGTGATGGAAGAAAAAACGCGATGCGGTCTTATTTTACGATCCCCCACACGCACAACGACATTCAATCTTCAATTCGAAGAAAAGAAAGGCGAAAACACAAAATCCATGACCTCTCATGATGGACTTGCGATGTCTGCTGACTTCCTTGAGGCGATACAATTGGCTGTCACGACTGGGTTTGTTCAAACTCAAATTCATAACGGGAAAATCCGCGAAACAAGCCCCCAAGCCCGCAAGGCAAAATCAGCCGTTTTACGCATTGGGCGCCTCAATCAAACCATACAATCGTATGAAAATATTTTCGATGTGCGCTATCGTCCAGAACGCCCAGATTTCACAGAAATTTTGGAAGAGGCGCGCGGACTTTCCCAAGACATTAGGATATAAAATTATATGAGCCGTACCCTCTCTCTCCTTCGTGAAAAATTCACTATTCGAGAAATCGGTACGACCGCTGAACCCGTCATTGCCCTTGGAAATCGCCTTCAAATTAACATTCCAAACGCTCAGCCGTTGATTATACGATGCCATTCCATGCATGCGACATTGCGTTTCGGCGCCGAAATTGTAAAACAACTTTCTTTTCATGATGCAATAACCGATATGAAAACGACACTCGATTGGCCCGCAATATGGACAAAAATAACGGCCGCCTTTGAAAAGGCGAACACGCCAAACACATGGATATCCCTTTATTTTTGTGGAAAATCCATTTTCGAAGACGGCGACCACCACATGTTCATCGATGTTTTGGAGCAATGTGAATTTCAAAATAAAAACGACTATGAACAAGCCTTAATCGTCGCGCAAAACGCATTCCAAAAAATGGGGAAATCCGTCATGATTGACCATGAATCTCACGTTGGGTTTATCCTTGATACCGAGGCCGACGAATTTCGCTTTGCGATCATGATGCGCGTCCCTGGGCAACGCGCCAATTTCATTATTCGCATGGCCGAAAACCCCGCCATTAAAAACAAGCCGAGTGATTATGTTGCCATGAATTTAGCCGCCGATTATATCGAGGCCATCAATATGGCCGTCCGCGTTGGCTTTATAGAAAGCGCAGCAGAGAGCGCCGGCGAGGATGCCACAAAAAACAAAGATTTCAGAATATTAAACTATCGATTACAAGACCTCACCCGATCCATCGCCCAATTTGAAATTCAATATCAAACACGCTATCGCCCTGAACGCCCCGATTTTGATCTGATCCGCGAAGCGTGCAAAGGCAGCAATTAAAATCATCTAAATATTGACACCTTGACAGTGGTTATGTTAATATAAAGGTGGGTTTTAATAAGGATCACCATTATGAATATTGTTTTAAAAACAGTCTTTGCAGGAGCCGCGCTCGCTAGTAGCAGCCTTAGCTCATATGCCCAGGACGCAGAGTATGTTCCCGTTGTTGAAACAACACACATCACTGTTGATAAAAGCAAAAAAAGCGCATTTCCGGAAGTTGTCACCATCACAGCCATTGGTGACATCACTCACACTTCAAAAGAAATTTGTGAGAGCGACCTGAACCGTATCGAAACAGAAATCAAAAACAAAGCCCAAGAGATTGACGGTAAAGACATGTGGCTTAAACCAACCACTGGAAAAAAACTGTGCATGTCCTTCAAAGAAGCCAAGCAAACACAGGCTGAGAAAACGATGCCTCAAGCAGACCACTTCAAAGCCAAGGGTTTTTCAGCAACAGTTAATGTTATCAAACGATAATATTAGTAATTAAGAAGCCGCCATTTGCCTTAGAACATAGTGCAAAATACCACCATTACGATAGTAATCAAGCTCATCCGTCGTATCAATACGGCATAGCACTGTTATATCTTGCGTTGAACCATCGGCGCGCGTGATTGTCATTGCGACGTCTTGCCCTGGTTTCATTTCACCAGATAGGCCTGTGAAATCAAACGTTTCCGAGCCATCAAGGCCAAGAGATTCATGGCTATCCTCGCCTTTAAATTGCAATGGTAAAACGCCCATTCCAATCAGGTTCGACCTATGAATACGCTCAAACGATCCTGCGACAACGGCCTTAACACCCAACAGGCGCGTTCCTTTGGCCGCCCAGTCACGGGATGACCCCGTTCCATACTCTTTCCCCGCCAAAACAACCAACGGCGTTCCATCGTCTTTATAACGCATCGCCGCGTCATAAATTGGCATTTGCTCACCCGTTGGAAGATATGTCGTGTAACCACCCTCAACATCGTCCAACATTTGATTTTTAATCCGAATATTGGCAAAAGTTCCGCGCATCATAATTTCGTGATTTCCGCGTCGTGATCCGTATGAGTTAAATTCACGGGGGCTAACCTGACGTTCCGTCAAAAATTTTCCTGCTGGAGATTTTTGTGCAAACGACCCTGCCGGTGAAATATGGTCCGTTGTGACCGATACCCCCAAAATCGCCAAGGCCTTTGCCCCTTTGATATCGGCCGTGGGTTCAACATCCATTGTCATCCCTTCAAAATACGGTGGGTTTTGAATATATGTTGATGCATCCGACCATTCATAAGTTTGGCCCGTTGCATTTTGAACGGCTTGCCATTCCTCTGGCCCTTTGAATACATCCGCATAGCGCGTTTTAAACATTTCAGGCGTTAATGCGTTTTCAACTTCCGCGCGGACCTCGGCGTTTGATGGCCAGATGTCTTTCAAATACACATCGTTACCGTCTCTATCTTTACCCAACGAGTCCTTATAAACATCGACGGTTAATGACCCCGCCAACGCATATGCCACAACCAATGGAGGTGAAGCCAAATAGTTCGCCTTGATTTGCGGCCCAATACGGCCTTCGAAATTACGGTTTCCTGATAAAACAGAACACACCGTTAAGTTATCTTTATCAACGGCCTTTCCTATTGCCTCGGGCAATGGTCCTGAATTTCCGATACACGTCGTACACCCATATCCAACAAGGTTAAATCCAAGAGCGTCCAAATCATCCGACAAATTCGCGCGATCCAAATAATCCGTTACGACTTGAGACCCTGGGGCCAAAGAGGTTTTCACCCAAGGTTTGACCTTCATTCCCAATTTATTTGCATTGCGAGCCAATAAGCCTGATGCAATCATCACCGATGGATTGGATGTATTTGTACAGGACGTAATCGCGGCCACAACAACATCGCCGTCCGTGATTGTGTAATCTGTGCCTTCGACAGGGCTATCGACGCCGCCTTGTCCGAGGTCTGGTAAATCTTTTGCAAACTGAGACTTCGCCTCAGAGAGTAATATTTTATCCTGTGGACGTTTCGGACCCGAAATTGATGGCTCTACACTTTGTATGTCGAGTCCTAATGTATCTGTAAAGACAGGATCTGGCGTATTTTCGTCACGCCACATCCCTTGAGCCTTTGCGTAATCACGAACCAAGGCCACACGATCCGCATCGCGGCCTGTAAACTCAAGGAAACGGCATGTTTCCTCGTCAACAGGGAAAAACCCGCATGTCGCGCCATATTCAGGCGCCATATTTGMAATTGTYGCMCKRTCKGCAAGNGSTMAWNTKATTYARGCCAYYACCAWAAAATTCAACRAATTTWCCAACMACACCWTWKGYGCGSAGYATKTKYRYRAYKGTTAAAACWARRTCWGTMGCSGTYGYRCCWTNCTTKAATTTACCTGTTAATTTAAATCCGATCACTTCGGGNATGAGCATGGATACAGGTTGCCCAAGCATTGCGGCCTCGGCCTCGATACCGCCAACACCCCAACCAAGAACGCCAAGGCCGTTAATCATTGTTGTATGAGAATCCGTTCCAACCAATGTATCTGGATAGGCAATGTCTTTGCCGTCTTCGTCCTGTGTCACCCATGTTGTTTGCCCTAAATATTCAAGGTTCACTTGGTGGCAAATCCCTGTTCCCGGCGGTACAACACGGAAATTTTCAAAGGCTTGTTGCCCCCATTTTAAAAATTCATAGCGTTCTTTATTGCGTTCAAATTCGCGTTCAACATTGGCCTGAAATGCATCTGCATTCCCAAATTCATCCACCATTACTGAATGGTCAATCACCAAATCAACGGCCGATAATGGGTTAATTTTTTTCGCATCACCGCCAAGGCTCACGATCGCCTCGCGCATTGCGGCCAAATCAACAACCGCAGGGACACCTGTAAAATCTTGTAACAACACACGCGCCGGACGAAAGGCGATTTCTTGCGTAGAATTTTGCGTGTCGAGCCACCCTTTAAACGCCTCTACATCTGGCACAGTGACCGAGCGCCCATCTTCATTCCGAAGAAGATTTTCAAGCAAGACTTTGAGAGAAAAAGGAAGGCGAGATAAATCACCAAGGCTTTCTTCAGCAATTTTCAAGGAAAAATAATCATATTCCTTTCCATTAACCGAAAGCGTGCGCCGTGTTTGCAATGTGTCTAAACCTGTGCGTGACATATAAAAACTCCTTGAGATTGATACGGAAAATCCGCTATAAATAGATAAACAAGCATAGCATGAAATAAAAATAATAAAAATTCATTAACGTGCATGCGAATACATATTCGGGAGGATATGACAAAATGGCGTTACTTGACCGCACCTATAAAAGAGATGACGGCATGACCGCCATCAAACCATTCAACGCCGCCACAGCAAAACCATTTTGGATTCCTAAACCTGTACAACCCATCTCTCATGACCTTCCGTTTCAAGGCAATAATTCCCCTCTCTTTAACATTCAAAACGGCCTTCCCGTTTTCGAATCCGCAGATCCAGACTCAAACGCCATCAAAGGGATTGTTCTTTATGACATTCGCCCCGACAATTGGACTTTTATCTATTGCCACACCGCAAAATTAATGGGGTATGACCGTGACTATGGCACTGAATTTGACGCCATTCCCTTTGCTGTTCTCTATCAAAATATAGAACTCTATACGGATAACATTCTTAAAAGCTGTGACAACGCCCTTCAAGAAATGGATAGAGATGACCCTGCCGTCACGGAGCTTCTGCAAACCATGTACGACATGGATGAGCGCAGCCCCAAAGATTTTACCGTTGATATTTACATTCCACCATCGACATGTGACCTCACAGGGGAGCGTTACATCCGTCCTGGCGGCCTATTTCAACACGCGTTTAACAACCCCGTGTATGACATTGATTTCACGCCATCGAATGATTTAAAACACTATTTAAATGATGCCATTGWAATTGGGCTGCCTCAACAGGGTCTAAAAACCCTCCTCAGCATAGAAGAAAAAGCCATCGCAGATTTTGGTGGGACATATATCGAAGAAGATAGCGCATTTTTCGATCACGGGCACACACAAAACGCCCCTCACGATCGATCAAAGCCAGAAACTCGTCCCCTCAAAGACCGAGAGAGACGCGCATCAAAAGATTACGATCGTTTTACAACATTTCGGAACAAGCGCTTTACCCTATAAATTAACGGCACATATTCGACACGCGGTCATATTCTTGTTTTGTGTCGACCTTGGCTTGCAACGCTTTGCGTTCTGCGTACATTTTACTGGTCACGATTTTCATCTGCGCTTCCATATAATTTGTGATTTTCTTTTGAAACTGCTTGGTTCTATTTTTCGGTTTTGGCCCGACAATTCCGACCTTTAAAATCGCCTTTTCCAATTGCCTTTTAATCAATGGTGCATATTTTTTTACAATCGATCGATCCACAAACACATGTTTCATTTCATGTTCTAAAATCGTTCTATGCTGGCATCGTCCCTTTTTATGTTGGTTCGATATAAAAATTGTTGGGTCAATCGCAATGCGAATATCCATTTTCTCAACCCACTGACACGCCACACGAGATTGAGGGTATGTAAGGCTTGCGACCTGAATATTCGATTYCAGACTGATCCCGCCTTGCATCAATCCGCCCACATGGGTTTYGACGCTTCGGTCGTATGGGTTCACGGAATCGACCTTCATATTATCCATTTGAGATTGAGATTTTGAAAAATTGTACTTCACAGCGTCCGATGACCAAATAATATTGATCTTGCCCGCCGGTTTTGGCGCGCAGGTCACGGCCAAAGCATCCTGCGTTATAAAAACGAGGGAAAACAACGCTAAAAACAAAAATTTGTACATACTTTTCCTTTTTATCAATCTATTGTGTATAAATATAACAAAAATAAGTTACCGATATATAAATGAAATCTTTATTTACACTCTTTTTGATCTCTTCTTTTGCTCTTTGCGCATGCTCACCAAGCACGGCAACACGTGGAAATTATATCTTCGCCGAGGATATCCAATCCATTCAACCCGTTATTACAACACAATTTGAAGTTCTAAATACCCTTGGTACCCCCACAGCAAAGGCCGTTTTCGATGAGAACACATGGTATTATGTTGGTCTTAAAACAGAAAAAAAGAGCTTTTTTGATGAAAAAGTGACGGATCGCCAAATTTATCAGATTGTTTTTTCCGAGGATAAGTCAGTGAAATCAATCACTAAAATAGAAGGCGAACCTGTCGAAGTCCCCGTAGCCAGCCGCGTGACACCAACTTCAGGAAACGAAGTCACCGCCCTTCAACAAATCCTTGGAAACATTGGTAAATTCAACCCACAAAGTAAATAAAACAAAAAAGCGCACCATTGCTGATGCGCCTCCTTACTTTTTGAAGAATTCTTTATATGATTTTTACGTTGCACGCCTTTG
>NVSI01000026.1 GCA_002401195.1 Alphaproteobacteria bacterium | reverse complement strand
ATTTGATTTATGGTGGTGTTAACGCGGACCGTATTTATGGCGGTGATGATATTGACCGTATCTATGGCGGCCTTGGCGATGATTTCATTCGCGGAGACGCTGGAAACGACACGATCTATGGGAACGCCGGCTCGGATATAATCAGGGGCGGTGATGGTGATGACACGATCTATGGGAATGAAGGTGAGAACCGATTATACGGCGATGCGGGGAATGACCGTATCTATGGTGGTGAAGACAATGACGTAATTTACGGTGGTGAAGGTCACGACATTATCTGGGGGAATGGTGGAAACGATAGTTTCTATGACGATCTTGGGAATGACCGTATCTATGGCGGGACGGGCGACGATATTCTTCGCACTGGTCTTGGGTTGAACGCTTTGTACGGTGAAGAGGGAAGCGACACATATATCATTGGAACGGAAGTTCTGGATGGTCTTGATCAGGTCGATACCATTGTCGGATTCAATCATTCAAGTGAAAATGATGTTATTGATTTACGCGCATTGGATATTCAGTTTGATGAAACACAAGATTCAATCAATGACTTTTTGTCCTTTGTTGATCTTAGTTCAAGTGCGTCGGAATTGCATGYCAGCGTCAATGGAGACGGTAATTTCACCCATGCGGTTAATATCACAGGAAGCCTTGATACTTTGGATATCGAAGCGATTTTCAACACCAATAATATCTTGGTTTAATCTTTTGAAATAAAGCGTATATTCGTTCCTATGATTCAAATTACAGGAACGAAAAATCGCGAAGAAACATTGGGTTTAATTGCCAAAACATGGCAAAAGGCGGACGTCGCGTCATGTATTGAAATTATGCAACCGAATGACCGCGGTGGAAAAACGCTTGAAAAAACGCTTCGCGCGCATTTTCCAGAGGCCGTTTGCGATAGCCGACAAAAATCACGATTTATCATTTTAATGAAAACCGAAAACACACCCCCCATTATTGATGAATGGATGGCGCATGCCGCGTTACATTTGGTAGAGGAAACGGGTTTTTATTCGATGCCAGGTTTGTTTGGATGGAATAAAATTGATAAAGGATCGGCTTTATTGGTCGAAACTTTGTTGGCGTCTAATCTTAAAGGCAAGGGTGCCGATTTCGGGTGTGGATACGGGTATCTATCCAAAAAGATCCTCGAAAATTTTGATGAAATAGAAAAATTCTATGGATTGGATTTGGATCCGCGCGCTGTTGAGGCCTCACAAAAAAATATATTGGATGATCGCGCGGAATTTACAGTCGCGGATTGCACGCAAGTTTTAGAGAGTATTGGTGCGCTGGACTTTATTGTCATGAACCCACCATTTCACGATCAGGGAAATGAAGACCGCACCATGGGGCAACGGTTTATAGAGATCGCCGCGCGGCACTTAAGGCGCAGTGGCGCGCTATGGATTGTATCGAATACCCATATGCCGTATGAAAAAACGCTTCAGAAATTATTTAAATCATTCGAAATCGTAGAGCAAAAAAATGGATTTAAAATTATCCGCGCCTTGAAATAATCACACAGAAAGCCCATTGTAATAGACATGAAAAAATTGAAAAATATCGAAGGTATTATTTGGGATTTGGATGACACGTTATATAGCGTGACCGAGGGCCTCCATGAATCGATGCGTAATTCCGCGGCGCAAACTGTTATTGACTTGGGACATCCGATCACATTCGAAGATGCGTTGCGCTTGGCTGAGGAATCGCAAGAGGTCCATCGTCTGACTTTTAAGATGTTGATTGATAAATTTGATATTGAGCATAAAGACCTGCACCTTCCGTTTCATGCGGGGATGGATCACAACGTGATTACACCGTGCCCTGATCTTCCGACAATATTTGAACAAAATCCGCATATCAAACATACCCTTATGACACATGCCAGCCGTGAATGGGGGATGCGAATGTTGGATCATTTGGGCATTGCGGACTTTTTTGATCCAAAGGCCGTTTTTGGGCTAGAAGACATGGATTTTGAGAAAAAGGAAACGTCCGATCGCGCCGCGAAAACATGCTTGTCTGCGATCGGTGTGAACGCTGAAAATGCAGCATTTGCGGAAGATCGCGATTGGAATTTAACGATTCCGCACCAGATGGGGCTGACGACTATTCTTATTGATCATCCTTCACAACCGACGGAATTATTGCCTCATGTAGATTATAGATTTAAAAACGCAGGTGATTTCTTAAACGCAATATCCAGTGGACAGGCGTTAAAAACCGCGTGACCTGTGGCGAAGTTCTCGCCTATAATTCATCCATGTTATCAACATTTTGGTTTTTGATTAAATCGGCAATTATTGTCGGCGGGTTGCGTGGCTCCTCTCTATTGGGGGGGCGATATCCGTCGATGCGTTTGGCTATGCTATCTCAACGTCTCTTGGTATTTTTATTGTTGCTGGCTTGGCTCTTTTATATTTATGCTCGTTGGTTTTACGTGTTATTCGCGTGATTATTTTCACGCCAAAGGCGATCACAAACACATTGGAAAAACGCGCGCATAAAAACGGCATGCAATCTTTGACCTATGGTTTGTCGGCGGTTGCCGCGGGCGATATAAAGGCCGCAAGCTATTATACAAAACGCGCGACAAAATTATTGAAAGATGATTATGGTCTTGTGTCTTTATTGTCGGGGTTAACGGCGCGCTTAAAAGGCGATGAAAAGGTCGCGGAAACATCCTTTAAGTCCCTTTTAAAACGTGATGAAACATCCTTTTTGGGAATTCGCGGGTTGTTACAAACGGCCTTGGATCGTGGGGATGATCGCTATGCACGTGTTTTGGCACGCCAAGCGTTTGAAACGAATCCTAAACAGGCATGGATTATAAAAACGCTTTATGATTTAGAGGTAAAACATAAAGATTATGAGGCGGCGTACCCTCTTCTTCAAAAGGGCGTGTCGGCAGGGGTGTTTTCAAAGGATGAAGCACGCACGCACGAGGCGGCAATGGACTTGATTGATGATAATGCGGCGCAGGCCTTTAAAACGGCGCCCCATTTCACGCCCGCTTGTTTGGCAGTTTTAAAAACATGGAAAACCGAAGGTAAACGCAGAAAATCACTCAATTTGATCAAGAAAAAATGGGCGATGTCCCCTCATCCTGATTTGATTTCGGCGTGGATTTCATGGGCGCCGAAAAAGGCACAAGATAACGCGCAACGGATGATGGCGTGGGTTGAAGATTTGCAACGTTTAAACCAAGGAAGCGCGTCTTCCAATCTTTATGTCGCCGAAGTGGCCTTGCGCTATGATTTAAATGCACAGGCGAAACGATTTTTACAATTGGCGATTGAGATCAAACCAACGATGAGAGCATACCAATTAATGGCGCAGTTGGATTCAAGAAGCGGATGGCAAGATTTGATCTCAAAAGGATCGCATGACGCGGCGTGGGTTTGCACGATAACGGGGCGGATCTATGAAACTTGGCGTGGGTTAACAGAGGCCGGGCATTTCAATACGGTTGAATGGATGTATCCTGACGATCGCAAAATCGATTATTCAACGCGAGCATCGGGACAATCTTTTTTTTTGACTGATTCAAAGGCGGCGTGATGCTGATTTCTCGCGCGGCTCCCGCAAAAATAAACCTTAATTTATGTGTCACTGGCCGGCGAAACGATGGTTATCATTATCTTGACTCCTTAATGGTTTTTACGAAGTGGGGCGACGCGGTCAGCGTTCAAAAATCCGATGCATTAACATTATCCATGACGGGTTTACCCGTTGATGCGGATTTGCTGTCAACAATGCGTGATAGCCCCAATCTTGTGATTAAGGCTCTCTACGCGATGGCGGATGCCACGGGGCATGATACAAATCTGTCGATCGTCGTTCGTAAAAACATCCCAAGCGGCGGAGGCCTCGGCGGTGGGTCATCGAATGCTGCGGCCACAATGCATGCATTGAATGAATTATGGAGGCATCCGTTGTCTATGGATGAATTATGTGCGATTGGATTGAAATTTGGGGCGGAAATGCCCGTATGCATCCGCGGGCAATCAACACATGTTCAAGGCGTTGGAGATGTGTTGACATCGAAAAATGTTCCATCAATGCCAATTCTTATTGTGTGGCCTGATACGCCGTTATTAACAGTCGATGTGTTCCAAAAATTTAAACGGGATGGCGTTGCCTTTGATGATGTTTCTTTGATATCCAAGGGGGTGAAGAATGGAAAAAACTCCCTCACTGATACGGCGATTTCTTTATGCCCAGACATTCAAAAAATCCTGTCGAATATTGAAAATTTAGATGGGTGTGAATTCGCACGGATGAGCGGAACAGGTTCGGCCTGTTTTGGTGTTTTTAAAACGGACACTCAGGCTCAACAGGGCGTTCGCCATTTTAAAAATGCGGTCTCGACGCGAACGATTTAATAAATTCCAGAGGACAACATATAGCTGAGTAAATCGGCGGAGGCCTGCCCATCGGCAGAGAGTCCTTCACGAATTTGATAGCTTTTAATGGATTTGACTGTTCCTGCGCCAACGATTCCATCTTGAGGGCCGTTATAATATTTTAACTTACGCAGTTGTTCTTGAATTTGGGCAACTATGATTTGTTGTTCTGTCGGAACAAGGGATCCCAGGTCAACATCTTCGACCGAGTTTGTATCATTTTGAGAGTCGATATAAGTGGCAATTGTTTCGCCGCTATTTAAAATCCCCGCTTCGCTTTGTGTARTGTTGAGGCGCTCAGCAAGGGCGGATAGGGCTTGTTCTGCCTCTATGCTTCCTTTTTCTGCGGCGCCGCGATACCAACGTAACGCGTCTTGGGGGCGCACCTCGCCAAGGAGACCATTTTCAAGGATGAGGCCTAAATTATAGGCCGCTTCAACAATGCCGCCAAAGGCCGCTTGTTGAAAAAATGCTGCGGCCATGTTCGGGTTATAACGTGTTCCAATCCCCTCGATATAGGCGATTCCTAAATTATATTGAGCCTCTGGATGCCCTAATTGCGATGCACGGCGGTACCAATCTAGCGCGCGGTTCATGTCTTGGTTTTGGCCAAGGCCCTGATGGTATAAAACGCCAAGATTATAGGCAGCATTCGCAATCCCTTGCGCGGCGGCCTGTCTGAACCAATAGGAGGCTCGCTCGTAATTTTGAGAAACTCCAGCTTGCCCTGCGGTATAAAGCGCGGCTAAATCATGTTGAGCCTCTGCGATATTGTTAAAGGCTTTGCTTTCAATATTTTTTATATTGGCCGGCAGGGATAAATCCCGATCCATCGTGATGTCTGGCGTTTCAACAACGGGCTGAGGGTCAATAATTTTTTCGGCTTTTTCCGCCTCAAGGAGCGTGATTTGGTTCAACGCATTATCCAACAGGTCTTGCATCAACCATTCCGTTGAAAAATCTTCTGCGAATAGAGCCAAATCATCCTCGATTGTTTTGTTCTGTGGTGTTTGGATATTTGTATTTAAAAGGCGCGGTTCAGATTGGAATGTAATGGGGGTGGCTGTGCCGTCTTGCATATTAATTTGTGCAAGCGTTCCGTCTTGCATCACAACGAATGCTTTTTCGGATGGTTGTAATGTTGTCGCGGCGACCCAACCAAGGCCAAGGGCAAACAAGGTGACAAGCCACGAACTGTTTTTCAGGGCGGGTATCCATGAACGGTTTGGCGTGTTTGTATTTAAAAGGGGCGCGCTTTCATTGGCGTGTAAATCGTTCAGGGCCTGCATCGGCGCCGTGGCATCGATATGAGGAAGGGCGGTTACGGCCTGACTTTGATCGGTCAAAAGAACCATGGCTTTTGCTTCCAATGCATTTTGTGCGTCGGCGGCAATGTTTTCAACGCGTTCAATGCGGCGTTGTAATTTTGTGCGTTTTTGTTCTTGGGTGTCGATACGGCGTTGTAACTTTGCAATTGTTTGTTGGCTGTCGCGCAATTTATCTTCGACACGAATTTGGCGATCATTTTGATTGGACAGGCTTGTTTTGGCATCGTCTATAATTTGCGCGTGTTCATCCAATATTGCCTTGGCGCCGTCGGATAAACTTGTGCCTGTTTCATCCAGTTTATCGATACGACGTTGAATGTCGATATGGCTGCGCTCTAATTGATTTTCAAGACGGTCTTGGGAATCCATGGCCTCGTTCAACAGGCGTTTCATGGTTTCGCGCTCTGTTTCCGACCGTACCAATTTCGCGCCAAGCGTATCCAGCGCCGACAGAATCTGGTTTTGATGCTGTGAAGGCAATTGCCGTACATTTGACGTCGTTTTTTCCGCTTTGCGGTCATTTTGCTTTTTATTCAAAGCCATATCCATCTCCACCTTTTTTGGTGTTTATGCCCCAACCCCACTGAAGCCACAGGCACTATAGCGCGCGAAAGATATGGAATACCATAAAAAAGAATACCCTATCCACGAAATTGTTGATTATTTATAAGATTTATACTTGAAACTCACTTTAAACACGGCTATATATTCTCAATCTAAATGCAATGGGGTATGGCCAAGCGGTAAGGCAGCGGTTTTTGGTATCGCCATCCCTGGTTCGTATCCAGGTACCCCAGCCATTTCTTTTTTTAAACCAAATTTGCAAGCAATATCAACCACTTAAAATTTTGAACTTAGAATGTTATGGAAAAAATTAAAATTCGCCATAATACATTAACTTTTTAAGTTGTTGATTTTATTGAATAGTGAGTGGTATCCTTGACCAATGTCATAATAAAACATGGCGTGATTTCTGTGAAATTATTAGCCTTTTTAAAGGCTCAAATTGGTACCCAGAGACAGAGATAAAAACGTCAAAACCCATGCAAACCAAGAACTCACGGGCTGTGTGTGGTAAATTTCAGCACCCAAGAGGTGAAATAAATGCCGAAAACTCCCTGTAAGATATTGATAAGACTCATATCACGAGGGTGCCACTCCACAGAGACTGGAGACTAATAATTGGATTCATCTGTTTTATTACGCTTTGAAGAGGTGCTCTTTTTTAAAATCCAATAGGATATAAAAGCAACTAATGTGAGTGCTGTATGTGATTTGCTTTCACTACCCAGAGCTATAAAGATAGCCATATTGATGAATAAAAATAAACCGCATACAGCGATAGCACCCTTTTTCCCCATTGGCCGTTTTAAAAATACATACCGGATAAGCAATGGTGGCGTAAGCCCAATGCCCCAAGTTAAGACCAAGGAAAGAATTATAGATAGCCAGAAATAAGTATAATTTTCTTCAATTAGTGAATCTGCTATTGTGTATCAGTCTTTGAAAATCCTCATATTTTATAAGTAGCAGGCTATTGTTTTAGGAGCAAGCTGTAGCGCTCATCGAAAAAAGTTTGAAAAAGTACGGGCTGGTGGGGCATCGTGATTTGAAAGAAATCTGGGGTGTTTTGTGGTGAATTTTCAAGTGAGCGGGAGAACCATTTTATAATATTGTTCATTTCGACGTTTTATCTTTTATGCGTGCGATGATTTACGAATAAAAACAGTAACTTACGCTAGCGACAAAGTTTTATTTTGTTCGGCAACCCAGCCATTTTATTTTCGTAATTTGACAAAATCGCTCTGCGGGTGCTAAGACAGTTCTATCAAACCAATGAACGGATTTTATGATATGAATTTAATTGATAGAGTGTCCCAAGACATCGCAAATATTTTTGAAGAAATAGGTTTAGAAAGAGAACTAGGCGTTCTTCAATATAGCGATAGACCGGATCTTTCTGATTTTCAATGTAATGGCGCCTTAAAGGCAGCCAAAATTCTTAAGAAAAACCCTCGTGAAATCGCGAGCATGATTAAAGAAAAATGTGAAAAATTAGACATGTTTTCTGCCGTCAGTGTTGATGGCCCAGGATTTTTAAATTTTCAAGTTTCTGATCAATTTTTATTAGAACTTTTATCTCAATTAGATGGGGCTTCTCCATCAGGTAAACCTGAGAAAATCATCATTGATTACGGGGGGCCAAATGTTGCAAAACCGCTCCATGTCGGACATTTACGTTCGGCCATTATTGGRGAGTCGATTAAGCGTATTGCGCGCAGTTTAGGGCACGATGTTGTGGGGGACATTCATATGGGTGATTGGGGTACACCCATGGGCATGTTGCTTGCGGAGCTAGAGGAAATGTATCCAAATTGGGCTTATTTTCAGACGCCATTTATGCCTTCGGAAGATACTAAAAATCCGCCATTTTCTTCAACGGAACTCAACGGATTGTATCCTCAGGCTGCAAAGCATTACAAAGAGGATAAAAACTTTGCTCAAAAAGCCCGTCAAGCGACGGCTCAATTACAAGATGGAGATGAGGGGTATAAAGCCCTATGGCAGCATTTTTTAACCTTATCAATAGAGAGCATTAAAGCCGACTTTTCAATGCTGGACGTAGATTTCGATATATGGCTTGGAGAATCAGATGCCGATCCTTTTATTGATGCAATGGTACAAGATTTCCTTGATCGCGGTATTGCTCGTGAAAGTGAAGGCGCAATCGTCGTTGATGTTTCCCGTCCCAATGACAAACACGACATTCCGCCATTAATGTTAAGAAAAAGCGATGGGGCGTCAACATACGCAACCACGGATTTGGCGACCATATTCCAGCGTGTAAAAGATTATAATCCAGACCGCATTTTATATGTAGTTGATCAACGACAAGACCAACATTTTGTACAGGTGTTTCGCGCCGCGGCTAAAGCGGGTTTGATTTCCGAAGATAAATTAGAGCATGTTGGTTTTGGCACAATGAATGGTGCGGATGGAAAACCGTTTAAAACGCGCGCAGGCGGTGTGATGCGCCTTTCTGATTTGATTGCCCTGGCACAAGAAAAAGCGCTTCAAGAAACTGGGTTTTCAGAAGGGGCGATCACTGATGAAATAACAAAGATGGCTAATGCTATCGCTATTGGATCAATCAAATATGGTGATCTCAAAAATCCGCGGACGTCGGATTATATTTTTGATCCAAATGAATTTGTGAAATTCGAAGGCAATACAGGCCCATACAATCAGTATCAATTTGTTAGAGCGGGGGCCGTTTTGGACAAGGCCTTGGATTCGAAAGCTCAAATTCATAAAGATATCGAGATGACCCCTTATGAACGCAATTTAGCGATCAAACTTATAGGGTTTGCAGAGGCCAAAGAAAAAAGTTTCAAAAGAAAACTACCAAGTGATTTATGCGATTACATGCATGATTTATCGCGTGCGTTTAGCGCTTTTTACAAAAACTGTCCTATCGCAACGGCGGAAGATACGGCTCTTCGTGAAACGCGAGTGCAATTGACGGGCTTAACGCATGAAACATTGCGGGAAACGATGGATTTACTGGCGATTCCGCGCCCAGAAAAAATGATTAGAAATAACGTTATGGGTTAAAAAAAATAAGGGCCGCTTAAATGAGCTGCCCTTATTTTTTAATGATCTGTGGAATAAAATTCGTTAATTAAACTTAAATCCGACCATTTTTCCAATTTTACGATTGAAGTTCGAGATAGATTTTGTGTCCGTTTTAGACGTGATACAAGTCTCGATGAGCGGCGTCATGTTGTTTTCCAAGACTGCGGAAAGTATATCGCCGTCATAGGAAATAATAAGGGCGTCTGCAGGCATTTCTTGAAATGCAGCGTTTGCAAAAATAGAACATGTATTGTTTTTAACTGTGTGGTGCGCATTGCGGTCTTGAGAGGAAACGGCGCGAACCATTTCATCAAAATAGTTTTTAACATTAAAGGTCATTATATAATCCTCCTTAAGTGATCAACACACCAATCTATAAACATAATTATATCTTTCGTCAATTAATTTTTGAGATTTTTATTGACATCTTTCTTACTAATCTGCTTTAGTTATTAAAACAAGAGGAGAAAAACAATGGCATTAGCGCAACAAAATTTCAAAGAATCCACCCGTAAAATTTTTGTAAAAGGGGGCTTTGATAATCTTTTAAGACGTTTGGGCGTCGATACATTGGAGAATGCAGACCTTTCAGGACACGAAATACACAATATTAATTTCCCTGCAGGAACATCTCTAAAAGGGGCCAATTTAACCAATGCAAAACTTGTTCAATGTGATCTTCCTTGTGATTTTACGGACGCCAGAACGACGGGGCTTGTTTTAGATTTTTCGACGATCAATCAATCAACTGGGTTGGATATAAGCCGTTGTGAGAGCAGTGAAAATATTAACCCTTTCGAAGCGTTATCTAAGGCCGATAGTGTTAATATTCCTTTGCGACGAGGCAGACCAAAAACATATGCCTTAAGGAAACTGACATAGGAAAACACCTATTTATAGATATCTACAGAAGGCTCCTTGTTTTGGAGCCTTTTTTATTATATTAATCATACAATTAAAAAAAGGAAAATACCATGACCAAAAAAGTAGTTCTCGCATATTCAGGCGGATTAGACACATCAATCATTTTAAAATGGTTTATCGAAGAAGGATACGAAGTTATTGCCTATATGGCGGATGTCGGCCAAGAAGAAGATTTTGAAGCCGCAAAAGAAAAGGCGCTTAAATTAGGTGCATCTAAAGTTTACGTCGAAGATTTAAAACGTGAATTTGTTACTGATTATATTTTTCCGGCCTATGCGGCAAACGCTATTTATGAAGGCCGATATCTTTTAGGGACGGCTCTTGCGCGCCCTATTATTGCGAAACGTCATATTGAAATCGCAGAACAAGAAGGGACAAATTATGTTTCCCATGGTGCGACAGGGAAAGGAAATGACCAAGTTCGTTTTGAACTTGCTTATTATGCCCTAAAACCTGATGTAATAGTGCTTGCGCCTTGGAAAATGCAAAATTTCTTGGACGAATTTAAAGGTCGTCAAGACATGTTGGATTACGCGGACAAATACAACATTCCCGTGACCGCGACGCGTAAAAAACCATATTCAGAAGATGATAATCTTCTGCATATTTCACATGAAGCCGGCGTATTAGAGGATCCAAATGCAATTTGTGCAGAAGAAGTCTATTCAAAAACAACATCGCCAGAGAACGCACCAGACACACCAGAAGTCATCGCTTTGACATTCAAAGATGGAATTCCTGTTCACGTTAAAAACCTAGAAGACGGCACGGAAAAAACAGATCCTTTGGAATTGTTCATGTATTTAAATGAAGTGGGTGGCAAGCACGGTATTGGACGCCTTGATATGGTTGAGAATCGTTTTGTTGGAATTAAGTCACGCGGTGTTTATGAAACGCCTGGTGGAGAGATACTTCATAAAGCGCATCTTGATCTTGAAGGTATCGCGATGGATCGTGAAGTTATGCGTCTTCGTGACATGCTATCGTCAAAAATCGCACAACTTATTTACAACGGTTTTTGGTTTTCGCCTGAGATGGACTTTTTGATGGGCGCCATTGCAAAAAGCCAAGATCTAATTGACGGCACAGTGAAGGTAAAACTTTACAAAGGTACGGCGTACCCAATCGCAAGAACGTCACCAGTGTCTTTATATGATGAAGAGTTGTCGTCTATGGATATCGAGGGTGGGTATAACCAAATTGATGCTGATGGGTTTATTAAAGTGAATGCCATTCGTTTAAAAGCACATAGTGCAATTTTAAAATCATTGGACAAAAAGCACCATGATAAAAAAGCAGCCTAGCCAATCTAATCAAATGTGGGGGGGGCGTTTTAACTCTGCCCCTTCTAATATTATGGAACAAATTAACGCCTCTATCGGTTTTGATAAACGGATGTGGCGCGAAGATATTTCCGGGTCTAAGGCGCATTGCGAAATGCTTGTCGCGCAAAATATTATTTCCAAAAATGATGGGACATCTATTTTAAATGGACTTGATCAGGTCGCAAAAGAAATAGAAAATGGTACGTTTGAATTCAAAGCCTCCCTTGAAGATATCCATATGAATATCGAAAGCCGCTTGCGCGAGATCATCGGGGATGCAGCAGGTAAACTTCACACTGCACGATCACGGAATGATCAAGTCGCAACAGATTTCCGTTTATGGGTCCGCAGTGCATGTGATGACCTTGTTAAAAACATTGAATCCTTTCAAAATATTTTAAGCGGGCTTTGTAAAGAGCATGAAAAATCAATTATGCCGGGGTTTACACATTTGCAAGTGGCGCAACCCGTCACGCTTGGCATGCATCTGGGCGCTTATTGGGAAATGATGGACAGAGATAAATCGCGTATCTCTGATTGCCGTAAAAGATTGAATGAATCGCCTTTAGGGGCCTGCGCTCTCTCTGGAACGGGCTTTAACACAGACCGCGCCATGACGGCGATGAAGCTTGGTTTTGATAAGCCGATGGCCAATACAATGGACGCAGTCGCCGCACGTGATTTTGCGACAGAGTTTTTATTTGCAACAGCGCAATGTGGATTACATCTTTCACGCTTGGCCGAAGAAATTATCATTTGGGCAACACCTCAATTTGGTTTCATTAATCTAAGTGATGCATGGTCAACAGGGTCATCCATCATGCCGCAAAAGAAAAATCCGGATGCGGCGGAATTGGTGCGCGCCAAAACAGGACGGTTGAATGGAAATTTAATACAGCTTATGACGGTTCTTAAAGGCCTTCCCATGACTTATAATAAGGATATGCAAGAAGACAAAGCGTGTGTTTTTGAATCGTATGATACAATTTCTTTGTGCCTTGAATCCATGAAGGGCATGGTCGAGAGTGCGACATTTAACCTCCAACCCATGAGAGAGGCCGCAGAAAGCGGTTTTGCAACGGCGACGGAGATCGCAGATTGGCTTGTTCGAAACCTGGATATGCCATTTAGGAATGCGCATCATGTGACGGGAGCCATTGTAAAAATGGCCGAAGAAAAACAATGTCGTTTGGATCAATTGCCATTGGCTGATATGCAATCTGTAGAGGCGAAAATCACACAAGATATTTTCAACAGCCTCAATTTAGATAAGGCTGTTGAAAGTCGATTAAATAAATAGAGGTTCTAAAGGGTGAGCGTATTGCGTTCATACCCTTTTTGGACGCAAGTTCCACCCTTGATACGTTGCTCATTCAAATTATTTGTTAAGCAGTGCATTGCACCACCATCATTAATAAATACACTCATATCAAGGCATGTAACTTCATAGCCTTTTGACTTAAGACGATCTTGTAAACCGTCACTGACCTGCGGCATGATGATGTTATTTCCAACACAAACCAAGTTACAGGCGTAGTTTTCTGCGTCTTCTTTGCTCACCAATATTAAATATTCTTCCGGGTCCATCCCATAACGTTTAAAGCCTTCTTGCATAAGGTTTTCAAAGGCTTCGGGCTTCATGCCATCTTTATACGCAATAATATGACCATTAGTCAAAGGTGTCATACATGTATCAATATGGAAGAAAGGCTCTTTTACAGCCATGCTAACCACAGGAACGCCCGTAACAGCTTCCAGTCCTTTGTGCGCGCGGATATCCGAGCGACCC
>NVSI01000025.1 GCA_002401195.1 Alphaproteobacteria bacterium | reverse complement strand
TTCCTCAACAAAACGATTATCGAATTGCAGGTTTTGGAACAGGTCTGTTTTTACAGGGCTATCCATATGAAGATCTCTTTCTTTATCCATTATTGTTCCACGCCATCCAAAGCGCGGCGCAAAAATCGTTCAATCATTCCAAGATTCCGACCTGAACATTGCCTTGCGCAGCATGAAAATGTCACCGCGGATCAATACTGACATCTATATCGCGGATACACTGGGCGAGCTTGGTCTATTTTATCGTTTGTGCAACATCGTTTTCGTTGGAAATTCAATGCATGTCAAACCAGGCGGCGGGCACAATCTTCTTGAACCTGCTCTTCTTGATTGTGCGATCATAAGTGGCGATGACCTGCATAATTTTTCAATTCTTGCCGATGAAATGCCTGATGCAAAGGCCTGTACGATTGTTAAGGATACCGACGCGCTCTATAACGCGATCTTAAATCACATTAAAAACCCAGATCACGTCACGCAAAATTCGAATAACGCGCTCGCCTATGCTTCGGATAAACAACTCAAAGGTCTAGACAGCATAATTACACCGCTTCAGCCCCTTTTGAATGACGCAAAATTAATATAGGTTATAGGATATGACCCAGCTTAAAATCCCACAATTTTGGTATTCCGAAAACAAGACTCAAAAATCAACTTTGATCTCTTGCGCTCTGTTGCCATTTTCATGGATGTATCAAGGGTTATCATTCCTGGACCAAGCGTTAACAATTCGCGGACAATCTGATTTACCTGTCATTTGTATCGGAAATGTAACGATGGGTGGCGGCGGAAAAACGCCAACCGCTCGCGCGATTTTAGACATGGTGAGAGAGCACGGAAAATTCAAAACGCCGTGTTTCTTAATGCGCGGGTATGGCGGAAATTTTTCTGGTGCGATGGAGGTTGACCCCGCCATTCATACACCATGGAATGTGGGTGATGAGGCCTTGATGCAAGTTCAATACGCCCCCGTCATCATTTCAAAAAACAGACGCAAAGGCGCGGAACTGGCTGAAAAACGCGGGTATGACCTCATCATCATGGATGACGGATTTCAAAATTATTCTTTGCGGAAAAATCTTTCTATCCTTGTTGTTGACGGCGGATTTGGATTTGGTAACAATCGCTGTTTTCCCTCTGGCCCTTTGCGTGAAAGCGTCAAAAAAGCATCAGGTCGCGCGCACGCCGCCCTTATTATTAACAAAACAGATGCCGTGGACATGGAACTTTTAAACGGTGTCCGCCAATTTGATGCCACTTTAAGCCTGATCAATAAAACCGATGATACGTCCGATGACATCAACAAAAAAGTCATCGCCTTTGCCGGAATTGCACGCCCTCAAAAATTCTTTGATACTTTGGAAGACAATGAATACAGCGTCCATTCGCAATTTGGCTTTGCCGATCATCATCTCTATACACATGGTCAATTAAACAGCATGTATCAACGCGCAAAAAAATCAAAATCTCGCCTGATCACAACGGAAAAAGACTGGGTTCGTTTGTCCGATGCGTGGAAAAAGAAAGTTGATTACATTAAAATCAAAATCCACCCTGATGAGGGATTTAAATCCTTCGTCTTTAACGTTCTTGATCGCCTTTCATCATGAAAATTCGATACTATTTTGAACATTGGGGACTCTGTGTATTTCACGGTTTGTGCCGTTGCCTTCCACGTCACACGGCCTCCTCTCTCTTTGGAAAAATCGCACAAATAATCGCTCCACGCATGGGGATGAATCGCAAGGCCTTGCGCCATGTAACGGCCGCCCTTGGCGCAGAGAACGCTGAAAAAATAACGCAAGGCATGTGGGATAATTTGGGGCGCACTATGGCGGAATTTCCACATCTTAAAACCATTGTTGAAAAGGACGTGACATTCAAAGGAGGCGAACATATTGAACGCCTGCGCGATGATGGACAGTGCGGTATCTTATTCGGCGCCCATCTTGGGAATTGGGAAGTCATTCCCCATGCTCTCCTCCATCATTTCAACCTACCGACACATCCCGTTTACCGTCCACCAAACAACCCTATGGTTGATAAACGCCTTCACAAATATCGCGCGCCAGACGGACAAATAACGCCTTACCCTAAATCACGAGCGGGAATGGTGGGCATGGTCAAATCACTCAAAAAAGGCGAACATGTCGGCCTTTTAATCGATCAAAAATACAATGAAGGCGTGGAGGCTCCATTTTTTGGAATGACCGCACGTACGGCCGTGGCCTTTATTGAAATGGCGCAAAAATTTGACTGTCCTCTTGTTCCGCTTCGCTGTATTCGAGACGGTAAAAAATTCATTCTTGAGGCCTGTGCCCCAATTCCAACAAAAGACCGCGCTATGATCGATATTTTGCATGATGCGCATGCCTTATTAGAAGATTGGATCCGTGAATATCCCGAACAATGGCTATGGCTTCACCGCCGATGGAGAGAGGAAGATTTGAAAGATGTCTCATAATTTTGATTACGATTATTTTGTTATTGGCGCGGGCTCCGGCGGCGTTCGATCCGCACGTATGGCCGCATCTCACGGTGCAAAAGTCGGGATTGCCGAAGGACGTTTCCTTGGTGGAACATGCGTCAACATTGGATGTGTCCCTAAAAAATTAATGGCCTATGCCGCGGATTATCATTCCCACTTCGAAGATTCCGTTGGGTTTGGGTGGAGCGCGGAAAAGCCAACGTTTGATTGGAAGACACTTATTTCAAATAAAGACACAGAGATCGAACGATTGAACGGTATTTATAAAAGCTTGCTTGAGAATGCAGGTGTAACACTCCATTCCGATTACGCATCCTTTATTGACACAAATACACTCAAAGTCGGCGATGAAACCGTTACAGCAGAGAAAATATTAATCGCCACAGGTGGGCAACCACGACGTGCGGATTTTAAAGGCGCAGAGCATATGATTGTGTCCGATGATGCATTCTATCTAAGTGACCTTCCCAAACATGTTGTGATTTATGGCGGTGGATATATCGCCGTTGAATTTGCACATATTTTTCATGGGCTCGGCTCGAAAGTCACACTTGTGTACCGCGGAGACCTTTTCCTTCGTGGATTTGACGATGACATCCGCGCGCATTTACGCGATGAAATGAACAAACAAGGCATAAACTTACTTTTTAACACCACAATCGAATCCATTGATAAATCAGATGATTTAACCGTTATTCTTTCCGATGGATCAACAATTCAATGTGATGAAGCGATGGCGGCCATTGGTCGCGTGGCAAAAACAGACAATTTAAACATCAGCGCCATTGATCTTCACCTTGCGAAGAACGGTACGATTGTCACAAATCAGACCTATCAAACATCGCATGACAATATCTATGCCGTTGGCGATGTCACGGGCCGTGTTGAATTAACCCCCGTTGCGATCAAAGAGGGCCATTGGTTGGCCGATACTTTATTTGGTGGCATTGACCGCCCCACTCCATCCTATGACGATATTCCAACGGCTGTGTTTTCACGTCCCAACATTGGAACAGTTGGATTAACGGAGGCTCAGGCCATTGATAAAGGAATAAAGATCAAAACATATACATCCAATTTCAAACCCATGGTGCATACATTATCAAACCGTGATGAACGCACATTCATGAAAATGATTGTCGATACACAAACCGATAAAGTGATCGGCATTCATATTGTCGGCCTCGACAGTCCTGAAATGTTACAAGGGTTTGGAGTCGCGATCAAAGCCGGCGCAACAAAAGCGCAATTCGATGAAGCAATTGGAATTCACCCAACAAGCGCCGAAGAATTAGTCACAATGCGGTAATAACAAGCGAAAATTTATTTTGTTTTTTAATCCCACTCTAGGGAATCAAGGCCTGTGAATGTTGTTTGAGACGCCCAAAAACGTTCAAGTTGTTTAATCGTTTCATTGAAATCTTTGATACGGTCTTGGCCAAGGTCAAAATCGCCGACTTCTTCTTCGTGACGGGCGAACATTTTGTATAAATTTTCGTACAAATCCAATCCCTGATCCGACAGGCGCACACGAATAGAACGTTTGTCATGAACGGATCTTTCTTGGATAATGTAATTATTTTCAACCATCTTTTTAACGTTATAAGACACGTTGGAACCAAGGTAATACCCACGCAATGTCAATTCCCCAACCGTCATATCGTCTTCACCAATATTATAAAGGATCATGGCCTGCACAGGGTTGAGATCAGGGATCTGATTCTTATCCAATTCCAACTTCACCACGTCTAGAAAACGACGGTGGACACGTTCGATTAATTGAATGGCGTCATGATAAGCAGTTGGTAGCATAAGACAAAAACTCCTGAGTAAAATAGATATATAACTTTTATAGTTTCTATGAATTGCGCATAATAATCAACAGTATTGGTTAATATAACATAAAGGCCACATAAAATGATTACGCTCGACATTCCAAAACCAGAACAACGCCTGCGCCGCCTGCGGTCCTCACCGACGATGCGAACAATGCTCCAAGAAACGCATTTGCATGTTTCCGACCTGATCTATCCGATCTTTGTTGAGRAAGGGACACAGGAGAGGACGGAAATCACATCTATGCCTGGCGTATGGCGCGAGACAGAGCAAAGCCTGTCTGACAAAGTCAAAGAATGCGCGGATGCGGGCATTCCTGCCATTATTTTATTCGGTGTATCGAAACATAAAGATTCCATTGGATCCGATGCGATGAACCCGCATGGATTGCTCTCTCGAATGATTGCAATTGCGAAAAAGGCGGCGCCAGACGTTCTTGTCATTGCGGATATTTGCTTTTGCGAATATACAGATCACGGGCATTGCGGCCCCTTGAATGATACATCGACCGATGTTCACAATGATCGTACCCTCGACAATCTTGCCGTTCAGGCCGTAACCGCGGCCGAGGCCGGCGCCGACATTATCGCGCCCAGCGGTATGATGGACGGGATGATACAGGCCATTCGTTCTGGCCTTGATCAATCAGGYTTTGACCATCTTCCGATCATGTCTTATTCATCCAAATTCGCCTCTGGCTTTTATGGCCCCTTCCGCGACGCCGCGGGATGTAGCCTTGGTGGATCACAAGGACCAAAAGACCGAAAAACATATCRAATGAACCCAGGAAATCCATTAGAGGCCTTGCGCGAAACAGAACAAGACATCATCGAGGGCGCGGACATGGTCATGGTCAAGCCTGGCCTTTCTTATTTGGATGTTGTTTACCGTGTGAAAGACACATTTGGCTTGCCGACCTTTGCCTATAATGTAAGCGGAGAATACGCCATGCTTAAATTTGCAGCTCAGGCTGGTGCCATTGATTACGATGTTGCCATGATGGAAATGCTTCTCTCGTTTAAACGGGCTGGCGCGGATGGGATACTCACATATTGCGCTCTTGAGGCGGCAAAAATCCTAAATGAAGGTTGATCACTCGATGCCCGACACGTACACTAAGCAAGAAAAAATTATCGACATACAGGACGTATTGAATAATGTTTAAAATTATYGGTTTTCTAGGAATTTTTGGTGCCACTTTTGGCGGTTTGATTATGACCGCCGGATTGGAAAAAGCGATGCACCTCTTAACGGGCGTTATCCTTCCTGCAATGCCTGGTGAAACCGTTATTATTATGGGGTGTGCGATCTTTGCATTCATCATTGCCAATTCTGGCCCTGCCATTAAACACACGCTCAAGTATTGTAAATTGATGATGAATCCCGCGGCGCACAGCAAGGAAGAGTACATTGAACTTCTTTCATTCCTGTTTGTGATTTTCAAAATGGCCAAAACAAAAGGCTGGCTCGCGCTTGAGCAACATATCGAAAATCCACATGACAGTGATATTTTCAAAGCCTTCCCCAGCATCATTGAAAACCACCATACAGAAGTATTCTTATGTGACTATTTCCGCATTATTTCCCTTGGGAATGATAATCCGCACGAAATAGAAGCGTTAATGGATGAAGAAATCGAAACGATTCAACATCACGAAGAACACCCAAGCCACGCGATCCAAGGGATGGCCGATGGTATTCCCGCCCTTGGTATTGTGGCGGCGGTTTTGGGCGTTATTAAAACGATGGCGTCCATTTCCGAACCGCCCGAAGTTTTAGGGAAATTGATCGGTGGCGCCCTTGTTGGGACATTCCTTGGTGTTTGGTTTGCATACGGATTCTTTGGCCCGATGGCATTGGCAATGGGCGCGCGCGCCGCATCCGAAATAAAATATTACAAGGTTATGAAGGTTTGTATTATGGCCTTCTTGCAAGGGTGCGCCCCTCAGGTTTCAGTTGAATTTGGTCGGAAAATTTTAGATCACGATGTTCAGCCAACATTCCTTGAAGTCGAAGAAGCAACAAACAACGTTCCAACATTCTAGCGGAGGAAAATAATACATTATGGCCTCTACTGATAATGAAATTCCAGCACCGATAATCATTAAAAAAGTGAAAAAATATGCCCACGGGCACCATGGTGGTGCGTGGAAAGTGGCTTATGCGGATTTCGTGACGGCGATGATGGCCTTCTTTTTGCTCATGTGGCTTTTGAACGTAACGACAAAAGAAGAAAAAAATGCGATCTCCAATTATTTCGACCCAACTCATCCAAAGGTTTCTGCATCACAAAGTGGCGCCGGCGGAATTCTTGGCGGCTTAACAGTCACCTTTGAAGGCGCAATGACATCAGACCGCCAGGCACCAACAACACCGCCTGATGCGACGACGCCAAACACAGGAAGCGCGATTGGTGACCAAGAAAACCGCACAGGCGCCGAAGACCATGACAGTGGTTCAGACGGCCCCCAGCTCCAAAATGAAAAAACGGACGACCCTAATCATGACAGCAAGGAAGACTCAATTGGGAACGGCCTTAACATCCTTGATGAAGCGCAAAAGGTCGAAGTCGCACGCATCCAGGAATTAAAAGAGAAATTAGAAGCCGAACAGGATGAAACTTTTGAAGGAATCAAACAAAAAATCTTCGAAGAAATTGAAAAAACGCCTGAATTGGCCGATCTTAAAGACCATTTGATGATTGATATCACGCCCGAGGGACTCCGCATTCAAATCATTGATAAAGAAGGTCGATCCATGTTCCCGTCTGGAAAGGCGGCGATGTTTGGGTTTATGAGCGAACTTGTCAAAAAAGTAACTCAAGTCATCAGCCCCCAACCCAACCAAATATCGATGCGTGGTCACACAGACGGCATTCCATATCCAAAAGGCGCCGCGTATGACAATTGGAATCTCTCCGCCGATCGCGCCCTTGCCACACGCAGCGTGATGATCCAATCAGGGTTATCGACATCGCGAATTGAAAATGTTGTTGGGCGCGCAGATCGAGAACACCTCCTTCCCGAGGAACCATTATCCCCTCGGAACAGACGGATTAGTGTTGTCTTGCTTCGTGAAAAATTACGAACAGACGACGAAATCAAAGACGCGGCGAAAAAAGCAGGCATAAAATCCGGCGATGACACCCCAAAGGCCGAAACAGACGAATCTGGCGAAGACCGTGAAGACATCCCTGAATTAGACGAAACAGTGGACGGCGATACAGCCATCACTTTTGACGATCCATCCGAGGCAAAGCCCGCCCCAAACACGGATATCGTTGATGAGATTAAGAAATTTCAAGATCAAAAAAACAACCCTGCTGGAACGGCGACCGCACCTGAACCTGCCCAACCTGCCGCGCAGGAAAATGTCACTCAAACACAGGCTGACACAGGTTTGGAAATTGAGACCGAAGACGTGGTTGAGAGTGACGGCGAAGACTTTTTGGAGTTCTAAATCATGCGGATATCATTTCTAACATTTCTTCTATTCACTCTGCCTTTCTCCACAATGGCTCAAGGTATAGATCGTCCCGAACCTGAAATATCAACGGGGGTCACCGCCACGGCGCATTCAAAAAGCGCAGAAAAATTTATGATTGTAACGGCCAACCCCTTGGCCACACATGCGGGGCATACAATCCTTCAAAATGGTGGAACGGCGGCCGATGCGGCCATCGCGGCGCAACTTGTTTTGGGGCTTGTAGAGCCACAATCATCGGGCCTTGGCGGCGGAGCGTTTGCCCTTTATTACGACGCCAAGACCGCCAAAGTCACATCATGGGACGGGCGTGAAACCGCGCCCCATTCGGCAAAACCCGACATGTTTTTAAATGAAAATGGCGACACAATCGATTTTTGGGATGCCGTGATTGGGGAACAATCAATCGGAGTTCCCGGGACCCCTCTTCTTCTTGAAACGCTTCATCAAAAATTTGGGAAATCCGAATGGAGCGATCTTTTTACTGATGCTCAAAATATCGCTTTTAGTGGATTTAAAAAATCAGATCGTCTGCAAAAAATGATTACGGCGGACATAGGTAAACTTGATCGTTTTTCCGCCACAAAAAACTAWTTTTACAATGATCTTCCGTACTTTTTGAACCCGCAATATTTCAACACGCTAGAAATTTTTAAAAACTCTGGAGCCCGCGCCTTTTACGACCCTCTATCCATTGGTGGTGATATTATAAAGGCCACGAAAGGCCGCATTAATGCTTCTGATCTCTCCTCTTATACAATCATTGAGCGCGCGCCTGTTTGCGATACTTATAAAATTCACACCATCTGTTCCATGGGCGAGCCATCTTCGGGTGGGCTTACAATTTTACAAGCGTTAAAAATTCTTGAACCGTTTGAAACAAAACCAAAAGACGCGCAATCCATTCATCGCATTGCCGAGGCTTCAAAGATCGCATTTTCCGATCGCAACATGTATATGGCCGACCCTGATTTTGCCGACACACCAGGCACAGCGCTTCTTTCTCCTGCATATATTAACAAACGCCGCGCGCTTATTAATGACACGGCCAACACATATACCGCCGGTGATTTAAAGGATATTTTTGCCGCCCAAAGCGCGCAACCCGAAAGCGGAACAACCCACATCGTCGCCATTGATCAATACGGAAATGCGATTTCAATGACAAGTACAATAGAAAGCGCCTTTGGATCCAAAATCATGACGAACGGATTTCTTTTGAATAATGAAATGACTGATTTTTCATTCCGACCGACCGCCGATGGAAAAGCAGTCGCCAATGCGATCGCCCCTGGAAAGCGCCCACGTTCATCTATGGCTCCAACAATTGTTTTAAATACAGACACGGGCGCGCCATCTCTTTTAATCGGATCCGCAGGCGGAAGCCGTATTATCGGATATGTTTTACAGCGCCTGATCGCCATTTTAGATTGGGATATAAATGTTGCGGACGCATTGGCGGCCCCATCGTTCCTGTCACGCGGAAAGACGTTGGAAAGCGAAAAACCGCTGCCTATTCAGCTTCATAAAAAAGGCCATAAAATCAAGGTGAATGACCTTAACAGCGGAATGACTGCCATTCACATTACAACAGATAAAGAGATTATTGGCGCGGCCGATCCACGGCGCGAAGGGACGGCTATGGGGCAATAAAAAACGCTATCGAATTACATTAATTAATATGGATTTAAAAATGAACGCAACGCTGTCTTTTGTGGCGCAGACAGATAGATAAAATGCTGCGTTAAGAACGCCGATTTCCCGTCATGTTTCTCAACATCAGACACATATGAATATCTTTTTTTAGAATAACTTGGATTATTTTTAAGCTTTAAAGCCTTATTCAAATCCCATCCATTGTCCTTTAAATCATTCAAAGCAAGGGATAATTCTTTTGTCGTCCCGCCCTTAAGCAAAGAAATAATCTCGACAAATGCCACGGCCTGCGAATGTCCAAATGTCCGATCAATCGCGTTAAAAAGAATTTCATATTGTTCGCTTGTGACGTCTTCGGAATTCATAGAAGAAAGCGGTTTAACGTTATTCCAAAATTCATCTTGGCGCGATATGTCGTTGAAATCATCTTTCATGGTGCGTCCTTCTTATCCTTAAAATTTATTTTTCTTTGGGAAACCATTGGGTGGAAGTTTGCCCACCGTGGCGCGCCCTGCGGCCCACATGCTTACATCCTCTGTTCGTTCGCCAGAACCATAGTGGAAGCTTAACCCTTCCTCCATTTTGAATGTTTTAAGGTCGGATAACGCTCCGCCCTTATATTTTTGCATGATAACGCCTTTTCCGCGTCCCATTTCAGGTAAGTCAGCCAAAGGAAAGACAAGGAATTTACGGTTTGTTCCAATAACCGCGACGTGGTCGTCGCCATCATTAATAATATGGCACACTGCTGTTTGCGCCTTGTCGCCAACATTCAAAACCTGTTTACCCGTTTTCGTTTGTGCCAGAACATCTTTCATCGCGACGACAAACCCGTGGCCCGTTGATGCGCCCATCAGAATTTTTGCGTTTTCGTCATAAAGCTTCATATCAACGATGTCGCAATCATTTGGCAATTCAACCATCAGGCGGATAGGTTCACCAAATCCGCGACCCGCGGGTAATTTATCACCGCCAATTGTGAACACACGTCCGTTGGATGCCATGACCAAAATTTTATCCGTGGTATAGGCAGGGAAAACATATTGCCCTTTATCGCCGTCTTTGTATTTCAAATCTTTATCCGTAACGGCGTGCCCCTTCATCGCGCGGATCCACCCCATTTTTGAACAAATCACGGTGATCGGTTCTTTTTCAATCATGGCCTCAACTGGAACAGCCAACAATGCTGGAGGGTCTCCTATATCCGTACGGCGCGCGCCTAATTCAGTATCTTTACCGAATTTTTTACGGATTTCTTGAATTTGTTTACGGATCACCGTCCATTGACGAGCCTCCGATTTAATAAGTTTTTCCAATGCATCACGTTCCACGCATAATTTGTCATACTCGGTCCGAATTTCAACTTCTTCTAACTTCCGCAAGGACCGAAGGCGCATATTCAAAATCGCTTCGGCCTGAACATCTGTTAAGCCAAAGACTTTCATCATTTCGGCCTTGGGGTGATCTTCAAAACGAATAATGCGTATCACTTCATCCAAGTTCAGATAGGCAATTAAATATCCATCCAAGACTTCGATGCGGTGTTTAACCTTTCCAAGACGGTAATTCGAACGACGGACAAGGACTTCTTGACGGTGATCAAGAAAGGCGCGTAAAACGTCCTTCAAATCCATCACTCGCGGCAATCGACCGCCATCCAACACGTTCATATTTAATGAAAACCGTGTTTCAAGATCACAATTACGGTACAACGCCTCCATCAAGATTTCAGGTTCGACATTGCGATTTTTTGGAATAAGAACAAGGCGAATATCTTCGGCGCTCTCGTCACAGACATCATCCAACATCGGTATTTTTTTAGAATTAATCAGGTCGGCAATTTTTTCAATTAACTTTGATTTTTGAACCTGATACGGGATTTCAGTGACAACAATTTGATATGTGCCCTGCCCCATATCTTCTTTGAACCATTTTGAACGCACGCGGAACGATCCCTTGCCCGTTTCGTACGCTTTTACAATATCGGCCTTATCTTCGACCAAAGTTCCGCCCGTTGGGAAATCAGGGCCCGATACAAATTCAACCAAATCCGCAACGCTTGGATCTCCATCTATCATGGCCTCCATCGCCTGACACAGTTCATCCGCGTTATGAGGTGGAATATTGGTCGCCATACCAACCGCAATACCGGATGAACCATTCGCCAATAAATTAGGAAAAGCCGCCGGAAACACAACAGGCTCCATCGTTTCACCATCATATGTGGCGCGGTAATCAATCGCATCTTCATCAATGCCTTCAAGTAAAGACATCGCGACCTCGGTCAGGCGGGATTCTGTGTACCTCATCGCCGCGGCATTATCGCCGTCAATATTTCCAAAATTCCCTTGTCCATCAATCAATGGATAACGAACCGAGAAATCCTGTGCCAAGCGTACAAGAGCGTCATAAACAGATTGATCACCATGAGGGTGAAATTTACCAATCACGTCACCAACAACACGTGCACATTTTTTCGGGCTAAGTTTCGGATCAAGTTTCAATTCATGCATCGCAAATAACAAGCGACGGTGAACAGGTTTCAACCCATCGCGTACATCAGGCAGCGAGCGTGACATAATCGTTGATAATGCATAGGACAGGTATTTTTCAGAGAGAATCTCTCCCATTCCGCGTTGTTCAACATTATCAGTGGTTAAGTCTTCATTGTTCATTCCGTTATCTTAGAGGGATTGAAGGCATTTTCAAGGCTCAACCGCGCCTCAGGAAGGGTATGATAGCTCGAATGCTGCAAAAGCCTGTGGATAAGGAAGTGTCCGGTAAGTTTTAACCCCACTGCGATATCCTCATCGGCCATGGGCTTCCCCTGCATGAATGCGGGAATAGGTAATAATTTATGCTTATATGGCTGCGCCTCTCGGTCGCATACCGCGCGCCCTGACTTTGGGCTAACATATGTCAGACTTTCTGTTTCTCCGCTTGCCGCGCATGTTGATAGATCAATGCCGTAGCCTAATTCTTTTAAAAAGGCCATTTCCCAATATATATAGGTCGGCGCCCATTGCTCTGACCCCAAAAGGTCAATAAATGCCCTTGTTCCGTGATAAAGCGCGCCGTGTAATTCACGTTCCGGTAAAAAACCGTCAATAAGCGCACAGACTGATTGCACAGCCAACAATGTTTTTGAATTATCCATTAAGCGCGCAGTAATATCAATATCACTTTCGATATCAAATCGTCCTAATTGATCTTCGGATTTCGATGTCCATGTCACGGAAACACATTGCCCCTGTTGAAGAGTGGAGCGCAGGCGGGCGCTGCTGCGTGCGCCATTCACGTATCCGCTGCATTTTCCGTGTTCTTCGGTAAAGATCGATACGATCGCACCACTTTCGCCGTGGCCTCTCACACTTAATATAATGCCGTGATCTTGGAAATTGTTCATAAAAAAAGCCTACATGAAATGCAGGCTTTGTCATCTTTTATTGTTTTATCAATGCACCCTTAAGACAGGATTATGATGTCCATGACCGAACATCGCCCGTATCAACATGCACAAATTTACTGCGTGGGTAATATCCAACGCCGCCAGAACGCAAAGCGCGAGCCGTATTCCGAACACGTGACGTCGAACTTCCTGGAATGCGGATGTCTGCGGCCTGACCTTTCATATGATATGAATTTTTTGCCACTGCGCTCGATTTACGGCGCAACATGTTATTTGTTTTTGGTGATCTATAACCCGAAAGAAGGTCAATCGCTTGTGAACATTTACAATCGCGTTGAAYGCGCGCCAATGTATCGATCAATTTAGGATCGATTGGATAAATGTCACCTGTACGGTGATCGCGCATCACACGATTAATTTTGCGAAAGGCCGATGGGACATAGTAACTGCCGATACGGTAAACGCCGCTATAACGCTCACCTGTGTGGGCATTACGCAATGACACTGTATATCCGATTGTTTGACGCGCCTGCGCAGGAAGAACGCTTAGCGCTCCACTCATGATCGTTGCAAGGCCTGCAAACCCATACTGCACGATTTTGCGTCGTGTATTGTTAATAGTCATCTGTCCACTCATTTTCAAATCTTTGCCCATTATAATGATGCCATAGAATACTTAAATTAAAATAAAGAAATCGGAAAGAATTTTCCTGTGTTTTTGTCCTCAGAATCACCAGATTGTGATTCAAAAAGGTTAATAGTTCGTAAATATGACGAAATCGTGTCCTTTGTTCGTTTGTTCGTATCTATCATATCACGATACGAATCGTGATCCAAACCATAAATATCGACACTAAAGACCAATGTCCCTTCATCATTCAAGAAGACCGTTTTATAATCAAAATACACGGGAATACGGCGGTTTGCGCCCAAATCATATGTTTTTCCGCGATCTAAATATTCGCCCAAACGCTCTGGTGTCCATTTTTTATGCCCCTTAAATAGGAACTCCATCACCTTGCGCGGATCAGATAACCGCACACATCCCGAACTTTTTGCCCGCATCGAACGTTTAAATAAAGATTTTAAGTAGAGAATTGAGGGATAGAGAATGCAACAACTCAACCCATCCGAAATTAGCGAGATAATCAAAGAACGTATCAGTAATCTTGATACTTCTTCAGAAGCTCGCAATGAAGGTACTATTGTAAGTGTATCGGACGGCATCGTTCGTATTCACGGCCTTGCCGATGTTATGTATGGTGAGATGATTCAATTTGAGGGCGGCCTTTACGGT